>JANYKQ010000024.1 GCA_025358115.1 Methanomicrobiales archaeon
GTAGTCACCCTGGTGCTTTGTGGCATCAGCCCGGGTGGTAAGTTTCCCTTCGACTGCTGCTTTCTCGAGCAGTGCTGCATCTGCGACAAGCGCATTGATGTTATCGATACAGTTGTTGAGGTTGTTCTTGATCTCGTTGAAATCACCATTGTACTTATCGGTGATCTTTGCCGGCATATCGCCCTTGCTGATCCGGTCCACATATTCCGCAGCTACATTCAGAGGACCAACAACTGCATCGAGCGTCTTGTTCATATTGATAAGAATCTCCTGGTAGCACCCCTGGAACTTCGCCGGGTTACCCCGGACGTCAAGGTGTCCTTCGATTGCTGCGTTCGTCAGCATGGAAGTCTCACGCATCATATCATTGAGCGCTTTAACCGAACTCATGATGATGGGCGTGATCTCGTCTTCGGGATCTTTTACTTTCAGGTCAATGGCCAGGTCGCATTTTGAGATCCTGTTCAACGAACCGATCACATGCACCTGGAGATCTTCGGAAAATTCATCCATTGACTGGGCCATCTCGCCAATCTCATCCTTCCGGGTCAGTTTCATCCGGTTTTTGAGATGACCCCGGGTCATCTCTTTCAAGTTCCGTGAAACCTGGTCGATAGGCACGGTGATGCTCTTCGAGAGGTACATTGCAATGCCAAGACCGGCGATTACGGCAATAATTACGGCAATGATCATCGTCATGCTGCTACCGGAAGCCTGGGCCCCGTTTGCATTGTTCAGGGTATCTGCTTCCTTGACATTGATCTCCAGTAAGGATTTATAGGCTGCAACAGTGCCGGTGCGGGCATTGATGAGGGGGGAACCGGCGAGTAACTGTGCCTCATACGCAGCCTTGTCATTTGCTTTTACTGCTGCTATGGTTACATCATACTGTTTGTTCCATTCAGCATAGGCAGTATCAAAATTCGCCAGGCTGGTCTTCTCTTCCGGCAGGAGATTTGGCGATGAACGATATGCGTCCATATTCTTCTTTATATCTGCCCGCAGGTTCGGGATCGTTGTCTGTTCGAGATCTGCCCTCGCTGTCGGGACGTAGATGTACCGGTAGATTTCAGCCCGCATCTGTTGCATATCCGCAGCGACAACACCCAGCTGGTCTATGGGGACCGTCCGATCATTGTAGATCTTTGCCGAGTTCACACTCATGCTGCCCATACTGGTATACCCTACCATCGCAACAATGACGAGGAGCAGGATAACAATCAGAAACCCTCCAAGGAGTTTCTTCCCGATTTTTATATCATCGATAAAACTCATACAACCAAACCCTTTTGGATCATTTTCAGTCCATCGGTATTCTGCCGCTTCACACCCAAATGTTCCTGTGTACCGGATAAACAGGAGTCCTTACATCGGAGAGCGATGATGCATGAAATAAAAAGGATCAATGGGTGGATTGTGATGGTCATTTTGCCCCGCAAATCCCTGCTATGAGCGGGATTTGAATCCTGGTCGCTCTGATTTCCGTAAGATTATTCCAATGAGCAGATTATTTTTTCATGGTATCCCCTACTTTTTTCACCGCAGTACATTCGAAGATAATCTCCTTCTTCCTGTCTGGCGATCTGGTCGTTTCTGACATCTCAAAATCTCCCTTATCAGCACTTGAACTTCGAGACTTCTTTGGTCACCTTGTCTACGATGTTGTTCACGTTGCCAATGACTTTCGTAATCTGGTCGATGGCCGCAGCTGATTCCTCGCTGGCCGCAGCGGCATCCGTGGACTCCTTGGATGTGCTCTGCATCAGTCCGCCCACTTCATTGACACTGGCTGTTACTTCTTCAACAGATGCAGCCTGTTCTTCAGCTGCAGCTGCAACATCACTGATGTTCTTGCTGATCTGGTCAATAGAGGTAACGATCTTGGAGAAACTGCTCAGGGTATCCTGCAGGGCCTGGCTGCCTTGTTTGACCCCGGTGTTAGCTGAAGCAACTGCATCAACGGCACTGTTGGTCTGTGTCTGGAGGCTGTTGATCATGTCGGCAATCTTCTCAGCAGAAGCCCGGGACTCTACCGCAAGCGACTTGACTTCGGTTGCAACAACCGCAAACCCGCGTCCTGCATCCCCCGCCCGGGCCGCTTCTATGGCTGCATTGAGGGCAAGCAGGTTTGTCTGGTTTGCAAGGTCGGTGATGAGGTTGACAATCTCGCTGATCTTATCCATCTGACCCTTGATCTCAAGGATGATGACATTGACATCGTTCGAGGACTTGGTGATGCCCTGCATGCCGTTCTCGGTCTTCTGGGCAAGGTCCATACCCTCCTTGCTGTACATAGTTGTGTCCTGCACGAGCTGGGCGGTCACATCAGCACGGGTTGCCACTTCCTGGATGGTGCGGGAGAGATCTTCCATGGCCTTCTGCACCTGGTTGATGCCTGCCATGGATCTCTCGACATTGTTGCTGACTGCACTGGTGTTCCTGGATACCTGTCCTGCACCGGCGGAGACCTCCTCGACACTGGCATTGGCCTCTTCTGCGCTTGCGGCAAGTTCACTCACCTCGGTACTGATGTTGTTTACCGCAGCCGAGACCGCGATACCGATGTTGTTCAACGCCTCTTTGAAGGCTAACCAGTCACCGGGCACCTTGAGGTTTGGATCCACGCGGGTGGTAAAGTCCTGCGTTGCGTAACCCTTCGAAACTCTCAGGGCTTCGTTGACCGGCTCGATGACCGAGTCGAGCGTCTGGTTGACCCCGTCAACAATCTTCTTGTAATCCCCGCTGTGTTTGCTGGCGTCCGCACGGGTCTTTAACTTGCCTTGGTCCGCTGCTTTTGCGAGCATGTTCGCATCGGCCACGAGCAGATTGACTGCATCGATACAGTTGTTGAGATTGTTCTTGATCTCGTTGAAATCCCCGTTGTAGTTGTCGGTGATCCTGGCCGGGATATCCCCTTTGGAGATCCTGTCGACGTATTCCGCTGCCACGTTAAGCGGTCCTATAACCGCATCCAGGGTATGATTGACCCCTTCGACAATCTTCTTATAATCACCGTGGTGCTTTGAGGCATCAGCCCGCGTGTCCAGCTTTCCTTCTACTGCGGCTTTTGCGAGCAGGTTTGCATCGGCTACCAGTGCATTGACCGCATCGACACAGTTGTTGAGATTGTTCTTGATCTCATTGAAATCTCCGTTATACGTGTCAGAGATCTTTGCCGGGATATCCCCTTTGGAGATCCTGTCGACATATTCCGCTGCCACATTGAGCGGTCCTATAACTGCATCGAGGCAGTCATTGACGCCCTGAACAATCTTACGGTAATCTCCATGATGCTTTGAGGCATCAGCCCGGGTGTCAAGTTTTCCCTGTACTGCAGCTGTCGAGAGCTGGTTTGCATCCGTTATGAGATGGTTTATTGCTTTTGCACACTCGCCCAGTGAATCATAGATCTGGGTAAAGGTTGCGTGCACCTGCTTTGTCTCTTCATCCGCAGGGGCCTGCGTAAGATCTATGGTTAAATCTCCCACGGCAAGTTTATCGAGAGCTATCGTCAGTTTATTGGTCTCTCCTGCCTGGTAGGCGACAATCTTTTTGGCAAGGTTTCCTGCATTTGTGGCCTGTTTTTCTGCTTCAATTGCCAGCCGCTCTTTTTTCTTCACTTCGGTCTGGTCATTTAAGAGTTCAAAGGCGCCGATGATTTCGCCCTTTTTATCCCTGAGTGGGATTGACTGGTACGAGATATCAAGGATATTTTTCCCTACTCGTGCATCCGTGACTCCGTTGGCATCATTTCCTGTTGCCATCGCAAGGCAGCTGGCGCACCGCCCGGTCTTGCAGTCCCCGGTTCGGAAATGATTGTAACAGTAGGCTTTTTCTTTTAATAATCCGTCAAGCGTGGTGTCACCTAACCGGGTTCCGGCCTGGTTCATAAACCGGATCTGGTAGTTTTTATCGATGATCATACAGGGGACCGGCATTTCATCGACAAGCCCTACGAGGCGCTCAATGGTGTCGTTGACCCCTTCCACAATCTTCCGGTAATCACCCTGGTGCCTTTTGGCATCTGCCCGGGTATTGAGTTTCCCCTCGACTGCTGCATCTGCAAGCATGTTGGTATCGGCAGTAAGGGCATTGATGTTATCGATACAGCTGTTTAAGTTGACCTTTATCTCGTTGAAATCGCCGTTGTAGTTGTCGGTGATCTTCTTAGGTATATCCCCCTTGGAGATGCGGTCAACATATTCGGCCGCCACATTCAGGGGGCCGATTACCGAGTCGAGGGTTTTATTGAGCCCGTTGATCATGACAGCATAGTCGCCTTTGAATTTTCCGGAATCGCTCCGGGTATCAAGGTGTCCTTCAATCGCCGCAGTACTGAGCGAGGTAATCTCGGTATCGAACTGTCGCAGGGTGGCAACTACCCCGCCAAAGGCTTCCGTAGCTTCGCCAATCTCATCAGCGCAGGTAGATTTCCCGGTGTTTTTCTCCATATCCTGTGCTGCGCCGGAAATGTCCCCGTTCATAACCCGCCTGCCCAGAATGACCAGATCCCCCATTCTCCGTGCAATGGATCGGCCAAACAGTGTTGCAATGGCCGCCCCGGCGCCGATGCTGATGACAAGGATGAGGAGGATTGCGTTTCTTATGCCATCGATGGGCCCGCTGAAATCAGCGGGGCTGATACGTGTTGCAATGAACCAGTCCATGGGTGCGAAATAGGTGTAATAGGCAACAGCATCTTTCCCCTGGTACACGTACGGCATGCGTGCGCTGCCGGTCATCACGTTTGCCTTGTTCTGGATCATCTGCTGGATAAAGGGCAGATCGGCAATACTCGATCCGATCTCCAGGGACGGGTGAGAGATTACCGTTCCCTTGCTGTCGAACACATAGACATACCCGTTCTGCCCGATTTTTGTTGCTCTCATCTCAGCCTTGAGGGGGGCATAGACTGCATCTTCAGGGACCCCGACAAAAAGTATGCCGATGATCTCGCCCTTTGAGTTCTTGATCGGTTCGTAAGCAGCCACATACGGTTTTCCGACAACGACCGCAGAACCGTAATAGGTCTGTCCGTTGACGATAACTGCATTATAAACCGCATCAGATACCGCCGTGCCAACAGCACGTTTCCCGTCGGCACCAACAACATTTGTCGAGACCCGGATCGCTTTATCGCCAATCTTCTGGAAGACAGTGGCTTTCACACCCATGTCTTTTTCTATGGAATCAACAATCCCGAAGTTGTCGTTGATGACCTGGCCTCCGTAGGCAATCTTCCCGTCCACTATAGCAGGTGCCCCGGAAACGGTGAACCGGCTTCTTAAGAGGTTTAAGTCCCCGTTCAGGGTGTTCTTCGAGAGATCGTAAGAGTTCGAAGTCATTCCCTTGAAATCGGTTACCTGCGTATTCAGGGTCATATCGAGCTGGTTGTTGATCGCATTGCTCGCAGTAGTGTATGCCACTATCCCGAGCACAAGGGTCGGGACAATGATAAGGACAAGGCAGATGATCAGGATCTTTGTCCCGATCTTCATGCATTTGAACTTCTCTGATATTTGTTCGATCATGATTCTTCCCTCCTTTGCCTGATCAGGCTGATGTGAATGATTCCGGATTTGCTATTGAAACCCCTCGGGATAATTACGGTTTTATATTTCCTTCTGAACGGTGACATGTTATTCCTCCATTTTTTTAATTTCCCGAACAATTCTGTCAATTCCTGAACAGTAATCCGGGTGTTATTCCCGTTACACCCGGAACTTCGTCATTTCCGAGCTGACGTTTGCTACAATGGAATTGACCTTGCCCACGACTTTGGTGATCTCATCGAGAGCTGCTGAGGCCTCCTGCGTTGCTGCAGCTGCATCCCCGGCCTCTTTTGTCGTGCCCTGGATAAGCCCGCTGACTTCATGGACACTTGCCGTGATCTCTTCCACACTGGCGGCCTGTTCTTCGGTTGCTGCTGCTACTTCCGAGCTGCTCTGGGAGATCTTTGCAACGGATTCCACAATCTTGTTAAAGACCGCCAGGGTTTCTTCAACATCCTTGCTTCCCTGTGCCACCTGCTGTGATGCCTGGACTACTGCCTCTGCCGATCTCTGGCTCCGCTTCTGGAGATCCTCGATCATTGCCGCAATGTTCTCGGCAGAACCGCGGGATTCCTGGGCAAGGGATTTGACCTCGGCTGCGACAACGGCAAACCCTCTACCCGCATCGCCGGCCCGTGCAGCCTCGATTGCGGCGTTAAGGGCAAGGAGGTTGGTCTGGTTGGCGATATCCCGTATGAGCTTGACAATCTTGCCAATCTCTTTCATCTTGTTGTTGATCTCCAGGATGTTCGTATCAACAATTTTTGTTGAATCATTGATATTCCCCATGCTCTGGTTTGCCTTGTTGGCAAGTTTGACTCCGTCTGCACTGAGCGTATCTGTGTTCTTTGCCAGCCCGGCAACTGACTCCATGGAAGAGGCAACCTCTTCAACCGTTGACGAGAGATCAGACATGGCTTTTAAGACCTGTTCTACACCCAGATTGCTCTTCTCGGCATTTGCGCTGACCTGCCCGGTATTCCTTGCTATCTGGGCAGCACCGGCAGAGACATCATTCACCCCGCCATCCGCGGAACGTGCTGCGCCGGCAAGCTCCGTTACCTGCTGGTTGATAAGGACTACTGCTTTTGAGACTTCAATGCCGATGTTGTTTAAGGCATCCTTGAACTGCTGGAAATCACCGGCAACATGCAGGTTCTGATCAACCCGTGCGGCAAAGTTGCACTTGGCATATTCGATGGAGATCCGCAGCGCCTCGTTGACCGGAGCAATAACCGAGTCGAGCGTTGAGTTAACCCCCTCAACGATCTTCCGGTAGTCACCCTGGTGACGGCTTGCATCAGCCCGGGTCTTTAACTTGCCTTCAACTGCTGCCTTTGCAAGCATGTTGGCATCGGCCGTGAGGGCGTTGATGTTATCAATGCAGTTGTTAAGATTGTTCTTGATCTCGTTGAAATCGCCATTGTACTTGTCGGTGATCTTGGATGGCATATCGCCTTTGCTGATCCGGTCAACATATTCTGCAGCCACATTGAGCGGCCCGATGACAGCATCCAGGCAGTCGTCTACACCCTGTACGATCTTCCGGTAGTCGCCCAGGTGTTTGCTGGCATCAGCCCGGGTATCGAGTTTGCCATCAACTGCCGCTTTGGCGAGCAGGTTTGCATCAGAGACCAGTGCGTTGATATTATCGATACAGTTGTTAAGATTGTTCTTGATCTCGTTGAAATCACCATTGTACTTGTCGGTGATCTTGGCCGGCATGTCGCCTTTGCTGATCCGGTCCACATATTCGGCTGCGACATTCAGAGGTCCGATGACAGCATCCAGGCAGTTGTTGACACCATCGATGATCTTATGGTAGTCACCGTGGTGCTTGCTGGCATCCGCCCGGGTATCGAGTTTACCCTCAACGGCGGCCTTTGAGAGCATATTTGCATCGGAGATCAGGAGATCCAGTGCGCTTTTTACCTCGTCAAGGTTTTTATTGATGCCTAAGAACCAGTCCCGTGCCTCAGCGGTTGTCTTGGATGCGGGAGAGATCTCCAGGTTGAAGTCAAGGTTCCCGTGGGCAAGCTTGGTTAAGTTATCTGCCATGGAGGAGAGATAGGCAGTGATATAGTTTGCAAGTTCTTCGCGTTTGGCTTCCTCGGCAAGTTTTTCGGTGAGATCATTGTATACCGCCATGATGCTGACGATCTCCCCTTCCTTGTCCAGCAGGGGGATGGTGTGCTGTTCGAGATTGTGAATGGCTGCGGGAAACTGGACCGTGACATTCCCGGTCACGCCTTTCTTTGTTTCCAGTGCTTCCTTGATGTTGTGCCCGCTCTTGTTTAATATCTTGAAATCCCGGATACTCATTTTCTGAAGATGCTCTTCAGTAAACCCGCTTAACGTAAGGAACGCTTCGTTTGCCAGTTTGATATGGAATTTTGTATCCACGATGAGAAGCGGCTGGGGATTTTGCATGATCATCGTAAAAGCGAGCTGGCGCTGTTTTTCCGCTTCATGTTTCTGTTTTGCAGCTTCTGTCTCTTTTTCCTTTCTCTCGGTGTATTCTTCAATCTCCCGCCGTACTGCAGGGACAAGACGGGCATAATTGCCCTTGACAATGAAGTCATGTGCCCCTGCTTTCATAGCAGCCACTGCGGTATCTTCACCAATAACTCCGGAAGTGATGATGACCGGTGTGTCGATTTTCATCTCTTTTAACAGTGCAAGAGCGGGGATCGCCCCGAACCCGGGGATTGAATAATCGCAAAGAATGATGTCCCAGGCTTCCTTGGTTAAGGCATCTTTCATATCGCGGGCGGTATCTACTCTTCGCTGGTGAATTTTTAACCCGCCCTTTTCAAGCTCATCTGTCACGAAGACTGCATCATCCGCCGAGTCTTCAACCATTAATACACTGATCTCTTCTTTCATGTTCTCTCTCTCCTCCTCATTTGTTGTTCATTAGTGTCCGGTTCATAGGTTGATCCTGCATAAGGGCATTGCCTGGATTTTTGACTTTTATCGTCATTGCGGTCTCCGGGGAGGTCCGAGGCCCCCGTCATTCAGCGTGAAAAAAACGGTTGTTCCGCCATCGACCGTGCTCTCCAGCCACAGGCTCCCTTCGTGCCGGCTGATAATTTTCTGGACGATTGCAAGCCCGATTCCGGTACCGGGGAACTGCGATTCGGGATGAAATCGCTTGAATGGTGCGAACAGGTCCTTTGCATTTGTTTCATCGAATCCCTCACCATTGTCCCGGATAAAGTAGACAATCCGGCCTTCCATATGCTTCCGTCCGAATGCAATCCGGGCCTGCTGTCGGTTTTTTGTATATTTACAGGAATTTTCAAGGATCTGCCGGATTGCCCGCTCGAGAAGAACCCTGTCTCCCAGGACAATAACATCCGTTTCTATCTCCTGCACGTATTGCGGGGTTTGCGTGGGATGCGGGAGTTCATGGAGCAGCGAGGTTACCAGTGATGACAGGTTCACCTGCTCGTGTTTCATCTCAACACGTCCTGCCCGCGAGAGCTGGAGCAGATCTTCAAAATATGCATCCATCCGTGCAGTGGAGGCCCGGAGCCGGCTGATGTGCTGCTGTGCATCTGCCGGAAGACTTGCATTGTACTTGTCGGAAAGGATCTTGCAATAACTGTCAATAATCCGCAGGGGTGCCCTGAGGTCATGGGAGACTGAATAGGAAAATGACTCAGCCTCTTTCCGGCAATCATCGAGCATCCGCTGTGCCTGCCTGAGCTGCGCGAGGTGATGGATCATGTTCTTCATCTCTGCATACTGCACGTCAGGCTCTACTGATTTCTGGCAATAAAAAGCGGCCCCGTTCTTTATGGCTTCTGCTGCATGCTCTTCACGGGGAAAACCCGAGAAGACGATGAGCGGGATTTCAATTCCCTTCGCCTTCATGGCTTTGAGTAAACCGGTGCTGTCCATGCCCGGTGGCATCCGGTAATCACAGATGATTACGTCAAAATGCTGCACGGTGATACGTTTGAGGGCATCTTCGGCAGAAAGTGCTGTTTCCACCGCAATGCTCCTGTCATCTTCGAGAAACTCTTTGCCTATCGTCAGAAAATCCTTATCGTCATCGATGAGGAGGACGGGTATTTTATTCATGGCAGAGTCTCCCCGCTCCCGTGCAATGGAGCGGTTGTATAACTGTCCGTAAGAGAGGCCCTGGTATCCTGTTCTATTCTGTCCGGATTTTGAGTGTTCTTAAGGTTCATTTTGGTCTTTCCAGGATGGTTGCTGAGTTTTTTTGTTTGCAGTTTTTTTGGTTCAGGGGAATTTCCACCAAAAATGGATAGTCTTCCCCATTTACACTTTCTTTGTTTTTTCATCCAGGCTTTGGGTAAGCTGCCGGATGTCAATCCAGATGATGAGGTCGGTTTTTTCCCGATCCAGCTCTTTTATCTTTCTGCGGATCGTGCCAAGAATCGCGGGGTCTCCCCAGTTACCGCCTTCCTTGTTGGTATCGATATCTTTGCGCTCAAACATAGATACGGCAAGTACGTCATCGACAAGAACCCCGGTCTTGACACGGGTGATCTTCTCATCGAGTACCATGATGCGGGAAGTTTCTTTTACAAGTTTTTCCTGTCCGGCAATGTTCAGCCGCTGGCGCAGGTCAAGGATGGTGGTGATCTCTCCTCGCAGATCGATGATCCCCTGGACCGCGGCCGGTGCATTGGGGAGCGGGGTGATGGCTGTATATTCAACTACCTCCCGTACGTCCGTGAGATCGACTGCATAATGTTCATTTCCAAGCAGGAATTCCACCACATGAATGGCTTTTCCTGCCGGGCCGGCAACCTGGGTCTGGTCCTTACTATAGGCCGATTTGTTTTCTTGGGCCGGCTGGGCGGGAGATTCCGCCGTTTCATTCGTTGCTGTCATTGTCAACCTCGAACATTCCCGATTTTTCCCCTGTTTTTTTTAGGTAAGGGACATCCCTTCGCCAATATCCTTGAGCAGGTACTTGATATCGACCCAGATGATCAGTTCGTTCTTCTCGTGCTCCTTGTCCTTTACCTTCTTCTTGATGATGCCGAGGATCGCTGTGTCTTCATTTGCATCCGATGCGGAAGTCTTG
>JANYKQ010000025.1 GCA_025358115.1 Methanomicrobiales archaeon
GAGAAATATATTGATGATATCCCCCTGCGTACCGGCCAGCCAGCCGGCATACGTGTCTGCCCTGAGCGGGTACTTGTCCCAGCCCTGGTTGGCAAACCGGAACGCTATGTCATCGGAGAGCTGGACATCCCGCAGCAGGACGGGCAGGTCGTTGCAGGAATAGATATGGTGCGGGCTTCTCCAGCCGAGGATCCGGTCTACGCCTTCGGTGAATATACCGGCATAGCCCATCTCTTTTACCAGGGTGGCGATCTGGTTATTGAATGTAAACTCGGTATTTTCAAAGACCGTGGGACGGGTTTTGAAGAGATCATACATCAGGTCGTTATGCATCTTTGCCTGCTCCCTGAACTCTGATTTGTCGCCAAAACATCCTGCGATACTATGGTAATAGGTCTGCCCGAGCAGTTCGGTATTTTTATGCCGGGCTACTGCATCGAAAAGTGACAGGACATCCTCCTGCCACTTTTCCAGTTGCTCGATCAAGGTTCCGGAGAGTGAGAATGCACAACGGAATCCTTCATCCAGTTTTTCCAGGATTTTTAACGTAGCAGGGATGTAACATTTCTCGGATACCCGTTCAAGCACTTCCTTGTTCAGCACGTCAAAATAGAGCGCAGGAAGATCATTTTTCTTCACTTTGGGGTCGGGAGCGAAATGCCGGTTGAGCCGGAAGGGCTGGTGCACTTCAAACCCGAAACAGACATTCTGCGCTGCCTGTCCTTCCTGCTTTTCCAACGATATCTCTGCACTGTTCTCTTTATGGTTTTCAGTTTTTTTTATAGGTTCAGCCACCACTTTTTTCGGTTTCATATATTCCTCATTTTTATATCCCTCTTCTTGCCAGGACATTCATTTTTCAATACATGGATATCTGCCGCATTCTAAAATTTATAAGCCCGTTCCTTCTCGTCAAACTTCGGAAATGGGATTTTATGATCCTTTAAAGATGTGTAATGCCTGCATGGTCCATTCCTTTCGGGAAATATCTCCTGGATTTTTACGATATCACCCCATCAGTCCATTCCTCTTTGTTCCTGTGCTGCAGTGATCCGGGGGGACCCGTTAAGTTTGTCAGGACGGCAGCGATCCCCCCGTTGTCGAGAAGTTTGGTTCCGCAACTCCGGCTGATTGAAAGAGCAGAATACTGGATCCAGAGAGCTGCATTTTTTTGTGCCATCTCTGTCTGCATATGGTCAGATCCTCCTCTTGCCATTATTCCCCGGTTTGTCGGTAGTACCGAATGCATGGGTCCTCGTATTTTCTCATTCACTTTTACGTCAAAGACATCCCTTCGCCGATATCCTTGAGCAGGTACTTGATATCGATCCAGATGATCAGTTCGTTCTTCTCGTGCTCCTTGTCCCGGACCTTCTTCTTGATGATGCCGAGGATCGCAGTATCTTCGTTCGCATCTGCAGCCGATGTCTTGTCGATATCACTTAAGTCAAAGGTTGAGACCGAGGTAACATCGTCGACCATGATCCCGGTCTTGGCCCGGGTGATCTTCTCATCCAGTACGATGATCCTGCTGTTCTCCTCCCGCACCTCAGTAGTTGCAGTAATATGCAGGCGTTCTTTTAAGTCGACGATGGTGGTGATCTCGCCCCGGAGGTCAATGATGCCCTTCATATATGAGGCACTGTTTGGGAGCTGGGTGATGGTGGTGTACTCCACGACTTCCTTGACATCGAAAAGGTCGACTGCATAATGCTCGTTGCCGAGCAGGAACTCAACGACCTGGAGCATCCCCTTCTCGTGTTTTCCTGCCTTCTTGTCCTTTATCGCCTGCGTTTTTTCAGCTGATTCCTGGCCCTGTGCGACCGGGGGGGATGAGGGGTGGTCTCCCTCCTCATCGGTTGGATGGGTTACTTTTGGCATGTCAGTATCCCCCATCAGCACTTGAATTTCGAGACTTCTTTGGTCACTTTGTCAACTATGTTGTTCACATTGCCAATGACCTTTGAGATCTGGTCAATGGCAGCAGCCGACTCCTCGCTTGCAGCCGCAGCGTCCGTGGACTCCTTGGCCGTGCTCTGCATCAGGCCCCCGACTTCATTGACACTGGCTGTCACTTCTTCAACGGAAGCTGCCTGTTCTTCAGCCGCTGCTGCGACATCGCTGATATTCTTGCTTACCTGGTCAATCGACTCGACAATCTTGGTGAAACTGTTGAGCGTGTCCTGCAGGGCTTCGCTGCCGGTCTTGACACCGGTGTTTGACGAAGCAACCGCATCGACAGCATGGTTGGTCTGCGTCTGGAGGTTGTTGATCATCTCGGCAATCTTCTCGGCCGATGCCCGTGACTCAACGGCAAGCGACTTGACTTCGGTTGCAACGACTGCAAACCCGCGTCCTGCATCTCCCGCCCGGGCTGCTTCTATGGCTGCGTTGAGGGCTAACAGGTTCGTCTGGTTGGCGAGGTCAGTAATGAGGCTGACAATCTCGCTGATCTTGTCCATCTGTCCTTTGATCTCCAGGATAATGGTGTTGACCTCATTGGAGGACTTGGTAATGCCCTGCATACCGTTCTCAGTCTTGTGGGCAAGGTCCATTCCTTCCTTACTATATGTCGTTGTGTCCTGCACGAGTTTTGCCGTCACATCCGCACGGGTTGCGACTTCCTGGATGGTGCGGGAGAGATCTTCCATTGCCTTCTGGACCTGCTCGATACCCGCCATCGACTTCTCGACATTGGTGCTGACGGCGCTCGTGTTCTTTGCAACCTGTCCAGCACCGGCCGTGACTTCCTCCACGCTGGCATTGGCCTCTTCAGCGCCGGCCGCAAGGTCGGTAACCTGCGAACCAATGTTGGTCACCGCAGCCGAGACCGCGATACCTATGTTGTTCAACGCTTCCTTGAACGCTAACCAGTCTCCGGGTACCTTGAGGTTCGGGTCCACCCGGGTGGTGAAGTCCTGCGTTGCATAACCCTTTGAAACCCTGAGGGCCTCGTTGACCGGCTCAATGACCGAGTCGAGCGTCTGGTTGACCCCATCAACAATCTTCTTGTAATCACCGGTATGCCTGCTGGCATCGGCACGGGTTTTTAACTTGCCTTCGTCCGCTGCCTTTGCCAGCATGCCGGCATCGGCCACGAGTGCATTGACTGCGTCGATACAGTTGTTGAGATTGTTCTTGATCTCGTTGAAGTCACCATTGTAATTGTCGGTAATCTTTGAGGGGATGTCTCCTTTGGAGATCCGGTCAACATATTCGGCAGCCACATTGAGCGGTCCTATCACGGAGTCAAGGCAGTTGTTCACGCCAATGACGATCCTCTGGTAGTCGCCCAAGTGCTTGCTTGCGTCAGCCCGGGTGTCGAGTTTGCCATCAACGGCGGCCTTTGCCAGCATGTTCGCATCAACCACGAGTGCGTTGATGTTGTCGATACAGTTGTTGAGGTTATTCTTGATGACGTTGAAGTCGCCGTTGTACGGGTCTGTTATCTTCGGGGGAATTGCTCCCTTGCTGATCTTGTCCACGTAATCTGCGGCAACGTTGAGCGGCCCGATGACCGCGTCAAGGCAGTCGTCCACACCCTGCACAATCTTCCGGTAATCACCGTTGTGTCTGCTCGCGTCCGCCCGGGTCGCAAGTTTCCCGTCAATTGCTGCCGTCCGGAGCATGCCGGCATCTGAAACCAGTGCATTGACCGCGTCGATACAGTTGTTAAGGTTGTTCTTGATCTCGTTGAAGTCCCCGTTGTAGTTGTCGGTGATTCGTGCCGGTATATCACCTTTGGAGATGCGGTCAACATATTCGGCTGCCACGTTGAGCGGCCCAATCACGGAGTCAAGGCATTCATTGACACCCTTGACGATCTTCTGGTAGTCGCCCTGGTGCCTGCTGGCATCAGCCCGTGTGTCGAGTTTTCCTTCAACTGCAGCTTTTGCGAGCATGTTCGCGTCGACGACAAGCGCGTTTATGTTGTCAATACAGTTGTTGAGATTATTCTTGATTACATTGAAGTCACCACTGTACGGGTCGGTGATCTTCGGGGGAAGTGCTCCTTTGCTGATCTTATCAACGTAATCTGCTGCCACGTTGAGCGGCCCGATCACGTATTCAAGACAGTTGTTCACACCGGTAACGATCTTCCGATAATCGCCCTGATGCCTGCCGGCATCCGCCCGGGTCGCAAGTTTGCCCTCGGTTGCTGCCTTTTCGAGCATCACTGCATCAGCCACAAGGGCATTGATATTGTCGATACAGTTGTTGAGGTTGTTCTTGATCTCGTTGAAATCGCCGTTGTAGTTGTCGGTGATCTTCTTGGGGAGATCACCTTTACTGATGCGGTCAACATATTCAGCAGCAACGTTGAGGGGACCGATTACGGCATCGAGCGTTCCATTGACCCCTTCCACAATCTTCTTGTAATCGCCCTTGTGTTTGCTGGCATCCGCCCGGGTATCAAGTTTTCCTTCTACTGCTGCCTTCGAGAGCATGTTGGCATCGGTGACCAGTGCACGGAGGCTGAGGGTTATGGTGTTGAGAGCCGGTACAATCTCGTCTTTGTCATCCCGGACTTTTAAGTCTGTGGTAAGATCGCCATCAGCAATCTTTTTCATGGTACCGACAATGAACTTCTGCAATTCGTCGGAAAAACTGTCCATGGTCTCGGCCATCTCCCCGATTTCGTCCTTCCTCTTCAGGCTGAGACGATTGCCGAGATGACCTTTTTTCATCTCGTTCAGGCCTTCAGCAACTTTCTCGACCGGCCCGGTGATGCTCTTTGAGAGATAGAGCGCGATTCCGATGCCGATGATGATGGCTATAATGACGGCGATTATCATCTGCGTCATCGCAGCCCCGGATTCCGTGTCAGAACTCTTATCCAATGCATCTGCTGCATTGGTATTGAAATCAAACAGATCATTCATATCTTTGACAGCAGCTGCACGAGCGAGAACCAGCGGGCTGCCATCAGCAAAATCTGCTGTTACATCGGCGGTCTTCCCCGCCTTCGCATCGTCCATCGTCTTTTGGACATTCTGTTTAAAGGATGCGTAGTCGGTTTCGAATTTTGCCTGTATCGCTTTTTCATCAGTACTAGCGGGGGATGCCTTGTAGTCCGCAAAACTTTTGTCTATAGTGGCGATCAGGGCCGGCATGCTCACATCAATGGCACTTCGCGATTCCGGTACAAACGCATAGCGAAACAGGTCGCCCCGTACCTGTTGTAACCCTGAATCAACAGCATTTAACTGGGTTATGGGGATAAGATTTTCTTTGTATGTTGCATCCTGCCCCGCCTTGATTGTTGTCATTCCGGTATATCCTATAAACGCAACAACCGCCATCAGTAAAAGCACAATAAGAAACCCTCCCAGGAGTTTCTTCCCGATTTTCATATCATCAATGAAACTCATACACTCTCTACCCCTTTTTTATCCGGATTGTTCAAGCACTGGCCGGATCTGGTTTCAAGATACTGACCGGGGAACTGCTAGGTAGTGCTTTTCAGGATCCACCCCCTGAATGATAGCCGGGCAAATCCCCGTATTTCTTCCCGCAGATGATCATCTCACCTGATCCCGTAGCGGGAGGTAAGTGTCAATATTGCAAGGAGATTAATAAAGACAGCCATATGCAAGGCATTTATGCAAGGCGCAGCCAAAAAATAAATACTGCCGCTTGATGTATGGTGTATTACAATGGCTGTGGAAAAATTCCCTGATGAAATTTCCGCTATCCGGACCATGCTCTCTGAGCATCCGGAGGGATTGACGATTCGCAGCATCTCGGCAATGCTTGGCATGAATCGCAATTCCACAGCAAAATACTTGGACATCCTCCAGATGCAGGGAGGGGTAACTTTCCGGAGAAGCGGCCCGGCCAAGATCTATTGCCTTGCCGATAAACTGCCCGCAGCAGCGGTCCTGAAACTGGCAAAAAGCCATGTCATTATTTTTAATCATGACCTGTCTGTTACAGATATCAATGATTCATTCAGCCGTTTATTAAAAATTTCAAAAAAAGAGATTATCGGAAAGACTCTGGGTCATCTGCCATTTGCGGTGCAGAACCTTCCTGAATTGCGGACACTGATCCGGGATGGTGTGCGGGGAAGTGAATCCCGGACTTCAACACTCATAACGATAGGGGATCGTGCGATTCCATGTAACCTTGCGTGCAGCCCGGTATTTTTTGAGAATGGAAATAATGGGGTCTCCCTGGTAATAGATCTCGGGTCGGAGGCAAAGGACAGGGAGATTACCGGTAATTATGCCGACGATTCCCTTGCTGAACTGGATGTGTCAGAATATATCTGCCGGTTCGCACCGGATGGAACCTTCACCTACGTCAACAAGGCGTACTGTGACCTCCTGCACAAAACAAAAGCTGAATTCATCGGTCATATCTGGCGACCTACACTTCCGGAAAGCGAGGTGCGAAAGATCAAATCCTGTCTCCATGCACTGGACCCGGTGCACCCAGTCGTATCGCTGGACATCCGGGCAATCATGCGGACGGGGGATTCCCAGTGGCAGCGCTGGAAATTCCGCCTTCTGACCGATTATGACGGGCATTCTGCCGGGTACCAGTGCACCGGTCTTGACATCACCGAGTTAAAAAAACTCGAACAAAAGACCAACAAGGGTGCCGAAGAGATGGAGACCTTCATCCGGGAGCGCAAGGCCGAGATCCAGGACTTAAACAAGCAGATCTATGATGAGATCGCCAGCCACGAGAAGACACATTTCCAGCTCCAGTTCACCCAGTTCGCCATGGACAAGGCCTCGTACATGATCATGTGGATCACCCGCGAGGGACGGTTTGTGTACATGAACAAGGAAGCCCAGAATGTGCTGGGGTACCAGTACCGCGATGTGATCACGAAAAAATTCCCGGATCTCATTGCCGGTTTTTTTTCATTTCCCTGGGACGAGATCTGGGAAACCATAAAACGGGACCGGCAGTTTACGCTGGAGACTGCTCTAAAAACCAACAGGGGAACAGAGATCCCGGTTGAGATGGTCTTCAATTACCTTGAGTTCAAGGAGAAACATTACTGCTGCTGTTTTGCGCGGGATATCACCGGGCGCAAAGAAGCAGAGGAGGCATTGCGGCAGAGCGAGCAGAAATACCGGGACATTTTTGAAAAATCGGTATCCGGACTATTCAAAACTACCCCGGACGGCTGTCTTATCGATGCAAATGATGCATTCGCCCGCATGTATGGCTATAGCGGTGCCACGGAGATTCTGGCAGCTGGCCTCGATGTTGGCAGGGATCTTTACGCCCGCCCGGAAGACCGCAATGAAATGCTCAAGCTCCTTGCGGAAAAAAGTAAAGTGGAAAACTTTGAGACCCGTCACATTAAACGGGACGGAACAGCGTTCTGGGTTGCGATCACGGCCCGGACCATCCGGGACAATGACGGGAATGTGGCTTTTTATGAAGGTACCTTTGTTGATATTACCGGGCGTAAACTGGCGGAGAATTCACTGCGCAACAGTGAAGCCCGCTTGAACACGCTGATCAAAACAATTCCTGACCTTATCTGGCTGAAGGATAAAGACGGTATCTATCTCTCCTGCAACCCTGTGTTCGAGCGATTATATGGTGCGAAAGAGATAGACATTGTCGGAAAAAACGATTACGACTTTGTCGATCGCATCCTTGCCGATTTCTTCCGGGAACATGATCAGAACGCGATCGAGGCCGGCAAGCCCACCAGCAACGAAGAGTGGCTCACCTTTGCTGATGATAGCCATCGTGCCCTGATCGATACCATCAAGACACCTATGTACGATGATCGCGGAACACTCATCGGTGTGCTTGGAATCGGGCGCGATATTACCGAACGCAAACGGGCGGAAGATGCACTTCACGAAGTTGCCCGGTACACCCGTAACCTGCTGGAGTCCAGCCTGGACCCGATGGTGACAATCTCTGCGGAAGGCCGGATCATGGATGTGAACACGGCGACCGAGTGGGCAACCGGGTATTCAAGAGAGAACCTTATCGGGACCGATTTCTCGGACTATTTCATGGTTCCGGAGAATGCCCGTAAAAGCTATCTCCAGGTGTTTGAAAAAGGGGTTGTGCGGGATTATCCGCTTGAGATAAAAAATCGCGACGGAACAATCCGGAATGTCTTGTATAATGCAACTATCTACCGTGACAGTTCAGGATCCGTCAAGGGTGTTTTTGCCGCAGCCCGTGACATCACCGAACGCAGGAAGGCAGAAACAGAGCTGCAGCTGCATGGGGAGATTGTGCAGAACCTGGCTGAAGGCGTTGTGATGATCCGGATCAGTGACGGTACTATTGTGTATGCCAACCCGCGTTTTGAAATAATGTCCGGTTATTCTCCCGGCGAACTGAACGGCAGGCATATAAGCACTATCAATGCCCCGGATGGAAGAAGTCCCGAAACGGTTGCGAACGAGATCATCAGCAATCTCAGACAAACGGGGTTGTGGAGCGGGGATGTACTCAATATCAGGAAAGACGGGACAATGTTCCGGTGTCACGCAACCGTATCAGCGTTTGACCATCCGCAGCATGGCCCGGTATGGATATCGGTGCACCTGGATATCACTGAACGAAAGCAGGCTGAAGATGAAATTTTCTTTAAAAACCTCCTCCTCTTAACCCAGCAGGAGACATCACCTGACGGTATCCTCGTGGTTGATGAAAGGGGAAAAATTCTTTCGTTCAACCGGCATTTTGCCGGTGTGTGGGATATTCCACAAGAGGTAATTGCATCCGGTCTCGATGAACTGGCTATCAGTGCTGTCCAGGACAAACTCGTTGATCCTGAGGAATTCCTTGCGCGGGTCCGTCATCTCTATACTCACAAGACCGAGAAGAGCCATGATGAGATCCTCTTGAAAGACGGGAGGATCCTGGACAGGTATTCTGCCCCTATGTTCGGTGACCGGAAAAAATATTTCGGCAGGGTGTGGTATTTCCGGGATATCACCGAACGCAAGCGGGCTGAAGAAGCACTGAAAATGGCAAACAGGAAGCTGAACCTCTTCTCTACGATCACCCGGCACGATATCATCAACCAGATGACCCTGCTGCGGGGGTTTGCACGCCGGCTGGAACGGGAACTGCCTGCCCATAATCTCGATGAGTATTTCCAGAAGATCAATACTTCGGCAGACCGGATCTCTGCCATGATACAGTTTACCAAGACCTATGAGAACATCGGGATCAATCTTCCTGTCTGGCGGGATGTCGGGAGCCTTGTGGATGCCGCGGTAAAAGACGTTGAGCTCGGAAATGTACGGCTTGATAATGAGATTCCTGCCGGAACAGAAGTGTTTGCCGACCCGCTGATTGCCAGTGTATTTCATAACCTGCTGAATAATGCCCTGGTCCTGGGTGGGCCGGTTTCGGCTATCAGCTTCTCTTCAGAAGATCTGAACGGGAACCGGCTCATAGTCTGCGAAAATGATGGCAGCGGAGTGCCTGCAGAAGAGAAGGAGAAGATCTTCGAACTCGGGTATGGCAGGAATACCGGTTTTAACCTGTTTCTCTTCCGGGAGATTCTTGGCATAACCGGCATTACCCTCAAAGAGACCGGAATGCCCGGCCGGGGGTTACGGTTTGAGATTACTGTGCCGGAAGGGATGCACAGATACCTGTCTCAGGGAAGTCCGGAATGATCTCAATCCTTCTTGTGGACGATGATTCTGACCAGCTGGATATTGCCCGTATATACCTTCAGGAGCAGCGCGGGTTTCGCATTGAGTGTTTCACGTCTGCAAAAGAGGCACTGCGCCGGCTGCAGGAGACCGCATTCGATGTCATTGTTGCCGATTACCTGATGCCGGAAATGAACGGGATCGAATTGTTAAAAAAAGTTCATGGAAAGAAAAAAAACATCCCGTTCATTATCTTCACGGCCAAAGGACGGGAAGAGATTGTCATAGACGCTCTCAATGCAGGGGCAGATTTCTATATCCAGAAAGGCGGGGATCCGTTAGCCCAGTTTGCCGAGCTCACCTCAGTTATCCGGAAGGTTGTCCGGTAGCACAGGGCTGAAGAAGCCCTGGAAAAAAGCGAGGAGCGGTACCGGCGGATTACCGAAGGCCTCACAGATTACCTGTACACGGTCCGCATCCGGGATGGCAGGGCTGTGGCAACAACGCACAGCGCAGCCTGTCTCGCAGTTACCGGTTACTCTGCCGAGGAGTTTGCAGCGGACCCCTACCTCTGGATACGCATGGTATATCCTGAGGATCGTGATCGTGTTATCCGGCATTTCAGCGGGGTCCTGTCCGGAAACCCGGTTCCCCCGGTTGAACACCGGATTGTGCGAAAGGACGGGCAGGTGCGCTGGGTCCAGGACATCCCGGTTCTTCAGCTGGATCCCACCGGCAACCTTGTCTCCTACGACGGGGTGATCAAAGATATCACCGATCGCAAGGAAGCAGAAGAGGCCCTGCAGCGCCTTACCAAATTCCAGGAGAGCGTGATTGCCAATGCCCGGGTCTGGCTGAGCGTTTTAGACCCGGCTGGAAAAATCCTGGTATGGAATACCGCTGCCGAGGAGATTAGCGGCTTTCCCCCGGAAGAAGTTCTCGGGGGAAACGGGATCTGGAAACTCCTCTACCCGGATAAAGAGTACCGTAAGCAGGTCACCGGTACCATCACCCGGATCATCCGTGACCGGAAGTTTCCCGAGACCTTCGAGACTACGATTCGCACAAAGCAGGGAATGCAAAAGGTGATTTCCTGGAACACACGGGGGATTCCGGACTCCGGAGGAAAAATATCAGATTATATCGCCATCGGTGTGGATGTAACAGATCGCACGCTGGCCCAGAAGGCGCTTGCTTCAGCCAACAAAAAACTCAACCTCCTTTCCAGTATCTCACGGCATGACATCAACAACCAGCTCGCGGTGCTTGTGGGTTTCCTCCGCATTCTGGAAAAGAAACTGCCCGATCCTTCGTTTGGGGAGTATTTCTCGAAGATTGCGAATGCCGCAGACCGAATCTCTTCCATGATCCAGTTCACGAAAATTTATGAGAGCATAGGGGTCAAAGCTGCGGTCTGGCAGGACTGCCATACTGTCGTGGATACTGCGACAGCACTGGCATTGCCCGGTCATGTGGTCGTGAAGAATGATCTTCCTGCCGGTGCAGAAGTGTTCGCCGACCCCCTGATTGTCAGGGTCTTTTACAACCTTCTGGATAATGCGGTGCGGTATGGTGAGAAGATTACAAAAATACGGTTCTCTGTTGAAGAAAACGGAGACGGTTTCATCCTGGTCTGTGAGGATGATGGTGTGGGTATACCGGCTGATGAAAAAGAGAAGATCTTCGAGCGGGGATTTGGCAGGAACACCGGGCTGGGTTTAGCCCTTGCCCGCGAAATTCTTGATATCACCGGCATTACCATCAGGGAGACCGGACAGCCGGGGAAGGGCGCCCGGTTTGAAATGGTGGTTCCCAAAGGCATGTGGCGTCATTCAGGAGATGGTGCGTAATGCCAGATGTTATGCGGGTTATCTATGTTGATGATGAACCCGCGCTGCTTGAGATCGGTAAGCTGTTCCTCGAGGATACCGGGGCATTTTCTGTTGTGACAAGTGATTCTGCCTCTGCTGCCTTAGCCCGGCTCAAAAAAGAGCAGTTCGACGCCATCATCTCGGATTTCCAGATGCCCGGCATGGATGGCATCCAGTTCCTGACAGAGGTGCGGAAAAACTACGGAAAGGTCCCGTTCATCCTCTTCACCGGCCGGGGCAGGGAAGAGATTGTCATCCAGGCGATCAACAAGGGGGCGGATTTCTATCTCCAGAAAGGGGGAGAACCGCAGTCGCAGTTTGCCGAGCTTTCGCACAAGATCCGGACGGCTGTGGAGCGTCGCATCTCCGACAATGCGTTTCACGCGAGCGAGGACCGATACCACTCGCTGGTAGACACCATGCATGACAGCATGGTAGTCTACCAAGCCGTTGCCGATGGCGAGGACTTTGTCATCCTGGAGTTCAACAAGGCTGCGGAAAAAGTGGAAAATATCTCCCGGTCCGAGGTGATCGGGCACAGGGTGACCGAGGTATTTCCCGGGGTACTGGAGTTTGGGATCCTTGACGTATTCCGGCGTGTCTGGCGCACCGGCACACCGGAATCGTTTCCCATCTCGCTCTACAAGGATAACCGGATCTCCGGGTGGCGGGATAATTATATCTATAAACTACCCACAGGCGAGATTGTAGCTGACTACAGCGATGAGACTGCACGAAGGCAGGCAGAAGAAGCCCTGCAGAAGAGCGAGGAGAAATCCCGGCTCGTACTGGAAGCCACCAATGATGGCATATGGGACTGGAACGTCCCTTCGGGTACCGCGTTTTTCAGCCCCCGCTGGTATACGATGATCGGGTATGAACCCGGAGAGATGCCCGGTACCTATGCCACATGGCGATCTCTGCTCCACCCGGAGGATCTGGGTCCGACAGAACAGAAGATACAGGATCATATCGTTCGAAAAGACGAGGGTTATTCCGGAGAATTCCGGATGCGGACAAAGCAGGGGACCTGGAAATGGATCCTTGCCCGGGGAAAAGTAGTGGAACGGGATGCGGCGGGGAACGCGGTACTGATGGTGGGAACGCATACCGACATCGATGAACTCAAAAAGAGAGAGAAAGAGATCCTGGATACACGGAACTTTTTAACCAGTATCATTGAACAAAGCCCCAATCCCCTGTGGATCTCCGATGAAAAAGGAACACTGGTTCAACTGAATCAGGCTTTGTGCGATATGCTGCAGGTCACCCCGGAAGAGGTGATTGGCAGGTATAATGTTTTTGAAGATACGATTGTTGAAGAACAGGGAAAGATGCCCCTTGTCAGATCCGTTTTTGATGAGGGGAAAAGTGTCACGTTTGATCTCGATTATGATTCATCCCGGCTGAAATCGCTCTCACTTGAACGATCCACGTCAATCAGTCTTCAGATCATCATCTTTCCCATCCGGGACAGCACCGGAAAGATCACGAACGCGGTTATCGAAGAGATTAATAATACCGGACGCAGGCAGATTGAACGGGAACTGGAAAGAAAGAACCAGGAACTGCTGGCCTCTTATGAGCAGCTGACCGCGTCAGAAGAGGAACTCCGTGGCAACCTGGAAGAACTGACCCGGCAGGAAAGGGTAATCAAGGAGAGCGAGGCCGGTCTCCGTGCAATCCTTGATGCAACGCCGTTTCCCGTTGCCTTAGTCGATCTCCAGGATAACAACATCGATTTCTGGAGCCGTAGCGCCCTCACCCTTTTCGGGCATACGGCTCCCACCGCGGCTGAGTGGTATCTGCTGGCATACCCGGATCCCAGGTACCGTCAGGAAGTGATTGACCGGTGGAAACCATGCCTGGAACAGGCAAAACTATCCGGCCAACCGGTCAATACGGGAGAATACCGGGTTACCTGCCGCGATGGTTCAGTACGTATCTGCGAGTTGTACGCCACGTTTCTGTCTGACAAACTCATCGTCACCTTCAATGAAATCACCGACCGCAAAAATGTTCAAGAGGCACTGCAGGCCAGTGAGGCGCGCTATCGTCTCCTTTTCGAAGGAGCAGCCGAGGGGATTTTAGTTGCGGACATTGCTACGGAAAAATTCCTGTACGCCAATAATGCCATCAGCCGGATGCTGGGGTATTCCCCGGAAGAGCTTACGGCAATGCGGCTGGAAGACATACACCCGCCAAAAGAGCTTGAAGATATACGGAACGAGTTCCTTGCTCTGTCACGCGGCGAAAAGAAAGTGGCAACCGATATCCCGTGCCTGAGAAAAGACAAGACCGTTGTTTATGCCGATATTGTTACATCCATGGTTATGATTGACAACCGGCCGTGTAATGTCGGCTTTTTTACGGATATTACTGAACGAAAAACGACCGACATGCGGTTGAGGAATGCACTTTCCGAGGCGCAGCGTTTCCGCGAGGCACTGGATCAAGTCTCCGCGTACATTTACATAAAGGATCCCCAGTCCCGTTACGTCTATGCGAACCGGCCAACCCTGGAGTTGTTCGGTTGTTCCGCTGAAGAACTGGCAGGCAGTGACGATATCCGTTTTTTCCCCCTGGATACCGCAAAACATCTGCGGGAAGTGGACTCGCGTGTGCTGCAGGGTGAGCATACTTCAGAAGAGATCGAAATTGCCGGTATCAAAAACGGGCGGCGGGTGTACTGGGAAGTCAAGACCCCGATCTTTGGAGGGCCCGGAAACACGGAGATTGTAGGACTGATGGGTATCTCAACCGATATCACACAACGCAAGCGGATGGAGGAAGCACTGCGCGAGAGCGGGGACCGGTTCCATGGTATTTTTGACACAATCCCCAGCGGGGTTGCCATCTATGAGGTGAGAAATGACGGGGCTTTTGGGAAAGATTACATTATTAAGGACTTCAACAGGACTGCGCTGGAGTTAGAGGGGAAGACAAAAGCCGACGTGATCGGAAAGAGTCTTTTTGATCTGCGCCCTGCAATCGATGAATATGGATTAATCCCGGTCTTCCGGCAGGTATGGGAGACCGGTGTTCCGTCATATTTCCCCCAGAAAGTGTACCTTGATGAGAACTTTTCCCGCTGGTACGAGAACCGGGTATTCCGGTTAGACAGCGGTGAAATAGTCGCAGTCTATGACGATATCACCGAGCGGAAACGTGCAGAAGAAGATCTCCATCGACACAAGAATGAACTGCTGACGCAGAATGAGGAACTGCACAGGATCCAGCAATCTCTCGAAGTGTCCCATGACCAGTATGTTAACCTCTATGACCTGGCGCCCGTGGGATACATCACCTCATCAGATAAGGGGCTGATCCTCAAAGCCAACCTCACCGCAGCCTCGATGCTTGCCACAGAGCGCAGCACGCTGCTCAACTGTCCGGTGACCCGGTTTATTGTACCGGAGGACCAGGACATTCATTACCTGTGCCGGAAG
The DNA here is from genome assembly GCA_025358115.1 of Methanomicrobiales archaeon. Lineage (GTDB taxonomy): Archaea > Halobacteriota > Methanomicrobia > Methanomicrobiales > Methanospirillaceae > Methanoregula. The sequence goes on from JANYKQ010000025.1 coordinate 14,926, forward strand.
CGTCTCGAAGAGACGAACCGTCAGCAGTCGTGTGAGCTGAGGATGCTGAGGAAAGGAACCTCTCCTTTCTGGGCGCAGATAATTATGGAGCGGGTCTCTACAGATGCGGGAGAGAAGGCTGATGTCAGTCAGATGATTCTGGACATCACCGAGCGTAAAGAGGCACAGGAGGCCTTGCAAAAGAGCGAGCAGGAGTTCCACACCCTGGCCGAAGCTATGCCGCAAATCGTCTGGATCACCCGGGCTGATGGCTGGAATATCTATTTCAACCAGCAATGGGTGGATTACACCGGCCTCACGCTTGAGGAAAGTTACGGGCATGGCTGGAATGTCCCCTTCCATCCGGACGACCGGCAGCGCGCCTGGGATGCATGGCAACGGGCAACGCAATATAATGATGTATATTCACTGGAATGCCGTCTGCGGCGTGCAGATGGCGTCTATCGCTGGTGGCTGATCCGCGGCGAACCACTGCTCGGTGCGAGCGGGGAGATTCTCAAATGGTTTGGTACCTGCACCGATATCGAAGAGATAAAACGGGCAGAAGAGGCATTGCGTGAGAGTGAGGAGAAATGGCGTTCTCTGGTGAATGTCCTGCCGGACTATATCTCACTGCTCGACAGGAATGGCACGATCTCATTCCTGAATCAGTATGCAGAGGGATTTGGAGAAAACGAGGTTCTCGGGAGCAGTGTATACCAGTATCTTTCCGTGATCTCCCGGGATAATTTTGAAAAGGAGATTACCGCATGCCTGGATTCCGGGAAAATGCGCAGGTTTGAGCACACCGCTGAGGGAGACCAGGGACTCATGAGGGATTATGAAGATTTTCTTGTCCCGGTTATTGAAAAGAATAAAGAGGACCGGATTCTGGTCGTATCGAGAGACATCACCGAACGCAAACAGGCAGGAGAGGCGCTTGCCGAGTCCAATGCCTATCTCAACAACCTGTTCAATTACGCCAATGCCCCGATCATTGTCTGGGATCCGTCATTTGTCATCACCCGGTTCAATCATGCATTCGAGAACCTGACCCTCCGTTCAGAACAGGAAGTTATCGGGAAGCATCTCGATATCCTGTTTCCGGATGAGAGCAAGGACCGGTCGCTCTTTGAGATCAAAAAGACCCTTGATGGTGTACGCTGGGAGTCTGTTGAGATCCCGATCCTTACCCGGGACGGGAGTATCCGGACCGTGCTCTGGAACTCGGCTAATATCGTCGCTCCTTCCGGCAGTATTCTTTCAACTATTGCCCAGGGTATTGATATTACCGACCGCAAAGAGGTGGAACGAGCATTCAAAGCAGCCAATAAAAAACTCAATCTCCTCTCTTCGATTACCCGGCACGACATCAACAACCAGATGACCGTTATCCGGGGCTACACAACCCTGCTCCAGAAGAAACAGTCCGATCCTTCATTTGCCCAATATTACGAGAAGATCAACACTTCTGAAGAGCAGATCGCTTCCATGATCCAGTTCGCAAAAATGTATGAGGATATCGGTGTCAACGCCCCGGTATGGCAGGATGTCGGCACCCTTGTGGATCTGGCTGCAAAAGATGCAACACTGGGAGATATCCATATCGTTAATGAGATCCCCGGCGGCACAGAAATCTTTGCTGATCCTCTCATTGCCCGGGTGTTTTACAACCTGCTGGATAATGCAGTCCGTCACGGCGGCAGGGTTACCACAATCCGGTTCACCGCAAAAGCAGAGAACCGGGAATGGATCATCGTGTGCGAAGATGATGGTGAGGGTGTCTTAGTTGAAGACAAGGAGAAGATCTACGAACGCGGGTACGGGAAGAACACCGGCCTGGGCCTCTTCCTCTCCCGGGAAATTCTTGCGATTAATGGCATTACCATTAAAGAGACTGGCGAGCCGGGTAAAGGTGCCCGGTTCGAGATCTCGGTGCCCAGAGGTGCGTGGCGGATAACCGGAACCGGCCCCGGGAGGAACTAAATGGCGGAAAAAAAGAAGAGTGTACCGGTGAAGAAGGATGAAATAACCCCGGGTCCCGGACGAACATTACGGGACGGAGCAGACACGCAACCAGCACTCTCCCCTTCCGTTCGCGATTGCAACGGACACCCCCCTCCTGATCCGTCCGGGAAATGCCCGGAGCATCCGGACGAGTTCAATGCTACGAATGATGTTGTGGAAAACTGCGAGTCCTCACTTCTGAACAGCATACTTGAGAGCATGGATTCGGCAGTTTTTTCCGTGGATCGTGAATACCGCTACACCTCCTTTAACTCTCACCATGCAGACGTGATGAAACGGCTCTACGGGGCTGATATACGGCCGGGTACGAGCCTCTTTGAGTACCAGTCGGTCACCGGGGACCGCATCCTGGCAAAACGTAACCTGGACCGGGCACTGGCCGGCGAATTGGTAACCGTGGAGGCCTTCTCGGGAGAAGAGTCGCGTTCACGGCGCTATTTTGAAGTGGCCCACCGCCCGGTAAAAGGGGCGGACAACACGATCGTGGGCGTTGTGGTATCTGCCCAGGATATAACCGGGCTCAGGCGGGCAGAAGAGGCGGTCCGGGAGAGCGAAGAGCGTTACCGGCGGATCTGCGAGGGGCTTACCGACTACCTCTATACGGTACAGGTACTGGATGGCCGGGCTGTCAGCACGGTACATGGCGCTGCCTGCGTGGCAGTGACTGGCTTTACGGCAGAAGAGTTTGCCCGGGATCCCTATCTCTGGATAACCATGGTTTTAGACGAGGATCGCGAACGCGTTATCAGCCATATCCATGCGGTCCTGAAAGGAGAACCCGTTCTCCCGGTGGAACACCGGATTGTGCGAAAGGACGGGCAGGTCCGCTGGGTGCCGGATACCCCCATCCTTCACCGGGACGCTGATGGCAGGCTGGTGTCGTATGACGGGGTAATAAAAGATATTACCGCAACAAAACGGGCAGAAGAGGCACTGCAGGAGAGCGAGCGTACATACCGCAATCTCTATGAGTTAGCCCAGGTGGGATTGTTTGAAACAAGCCTCCGGGACGGTACTGTTATTGCATGCAACGAACGGTATGCCACCCTTGCAGGTTTTTCTTCGGTAGAGGATGCGATTGGAAAGGACATTGTCCACCTTTATGCAGATCCCGGCGATCGAAAAGAAGTAAGCCGGATTCTCCATGAAAAGGGACGTATCGATGATCATATTGTCCGGTTTAAAAACCATCAGACCGGGCGTCCGTTCTGGGCACAGTTCTCTGCCCGAATCAACACAAAAGAGGATGCAGCTGAAGGAACCATCATCGACATATCCGAACAGAAACGCGCAGAACAGGAGTTATCCGCAAAGCACGAGGAACTGATGGCAGCCTTTGAGCAGCTGACCGCAACCGAAGAAGAGCTCAAAGGGCAGTTCGATGCGCTCGCAGAGTCTGAACAGACCATACGGATAAATGAAAACAGGTTGCGGATGTCGCAGAAGATCGGGCGGATCGGGGCCTGGGAATATTCCTTTGAGACTAACAGGATCTGGGGTTCGGCGGAAGGACTTCGTATCTTCGGGTACCCTGCGGTGGCGGGAGATTTTCCCATTGGTGATATCGAAGCCTGCATCCCGGAACGGGAGCGGGTTCATAAAGCTCTTGTTGACCTCATAACGGAAGGTAAGGATTACAATCTTGAGTATGCGATCAATCCCGCAGACGGTTCGGCAAAAAAAGTAATTCATTCCATTGCCCGTATCGATAACGATGCAGAGGGTAAACCCCTCAGGGTTGTCGGGGTTATCCAGGATATTACCGAACGTAAGCGGGCAGAAGAAGAAGTGCAGCATCTCACCCGATTCCAGAAGAGCATCATTGACAACGCCCTGGTCTGGTTAAGTGTCCTTGACCCGGTGGGAAAGATCCTTGTCTGGAATGCGGCTGCGGCCGAAATAAGCGGTTACCGCTCCGACGAAGTAATCGGCTCCAGTGTGATCTGGAAGCAGCTCTACCCGGAAAAAGAGTACCGTCAGCAGGTCACCTCCACCATAAACCGGATTATCCGGGAACATAAGTATCTTGAAAACTTCGAGACGGTCATCCGCACAAAGGATGGTAATGAGAAGATCGTCTCATGGAACACCAAAGCTTTGCCCGATGCAACCGGAACAACATCAGATTATATCGTTATCGGGATGGATGTCACTGATCGTCACCGGGCAGAGGAAGCGCTGCGAACAAGCGAGAGCAAGTACCGCCTTCTCGTTGAGAATATCCATACAGCAGTTGTGGTCCTCAATCCGGACACAAGCATACTGATGATAAACAGGACTGCGCTTGACCTGCTGGGGCTTACCCTGGATGAGGCAATTGGCAGGATTGCTTCCCATTCGTCGTGGCATTTCTCACGCGAAGACGGGACTGTTCTTCCCCTTGCAGACTATCCGGTCAACCCGGTGCTTGCTACACAGAAACCGCTCAGGAATATGCTGATGGGCATCTTCCGACCGCGGAATCCGGATACGGTCTGGGTACTGGTCAATGCAGATCCGGAGTATGATGAAAAAGGGATTGTCACCGCAGTCATTGTTACCTTTACTGATATCTCCGATCTGAAGCAGGCAGAAGAGCAGCTGCATAAGACCGTGGATGAACTCAAACGGTTCAACAACTTAACGGTGGACCGGGAACTGCGCATGATTGCCCTGAAACAGGAGGTCAATGCCCTGCTGAAAAAAGCCGGGGAAGCGGAAAAGTACAGGAGCAGACCGTGAACGGTGAGCTGGTACGGATTGTAAAGATCATGAGGGTAAAGCATGGCGGGGATATCTCCCGCTATGACGAATCCTTCCTCTTAAAATCTGTGGAGAAACGCATGGCGGCAACCTCGCGGGCTACGATGGCAGAGTATTGCACGTACCTGTCGGAAGATAATGGCGAGGCAGAAGCGTTCCTTCGATCGCTCAATATTACCTACAGCGAGTTTTTCCGGAACCCGCTCACCTTTGCCGTGCTGGAACAGAGGGTCCTGCCCCGGCTTATTGAAAAGAAGCTGGAGTCCGGGTCTGCAGAGATTCGCATCTGGTCGGCCGGGTGTGCCGCCGGCCAGGAGGTGTATTCGGTTGCCATCCTGTTGGATGAACTTCTCTTAGCACGGCAGATTTCTCTGGCGTATCGTATATTTGCAACCGATATCGCAGAAACTGCCCTGTCATCCGCACGAAACGGCGTGTACGATGCGGCAGCCGTGCAGAACGTGCAGCTGAAACATATCCGTTCCAGTTTTTCCGAACAGAACGGGAGTTACACTATTGCCCGGCGCATCCGGGAGCGGATCGAGTTCTCGTTCTATGATCTCCTGGATGAGCGCTCCACCAGTCCCCCGGGAAGTATTTACGGCGATTTCGATCTCGTCTTCTGCAGCAACCTGCTCTTCTATTACACGCCGGCGATCCGGAAGTTTATCCTCAACAAGGTCTGCCATTCCCTGTCCGATGGCGGATACCTGGTAACCGGCGAGGCGGAACGCTCGATTTTAGAAACAATAAACCTGGATGAAATCTCTCCGATGAGTGGTATTTACCAGAAATCACAGGCCTGTAAGGTGATGATATGAACGGAAAAAATCTGACTATCGGCATGCAGCTGGGCATTGGTCTTGGCATCATCCTTGCCCTTGTCCTCCTGCTGGGGATTGTTGTGACGATCCAGGAAGCGAGCATGTGGGAAGAAACATCCGGCCTGTATGAACACCCGCTGCAGGTACGGCGTGCAATAGGAGAGCTCAACGCGGATATCCTGATGATGCAGAAGGGGATGAAGGACGTGGTCCTGGCTGACAATGACCCGGAGATCACTGAGAACATCCAGTTGATCGATACAAAAGAAGCTGATGCCTATAAACAATTCGCTATTCTTTACTCCCAGTACCTGGGGCCCCGTTCCGACGTTGACATTACCTATAATGATTTTGTCGGGTGGAAGTCCAACCGTGACGAGACTATACGGCTGGTGCGGGCAGGAAATGTGACCGAGGCAGAAAAACGCATAAAATCCACCGGTGTCGGGGGTGCTCATGTTAATAAAATGCTCTCTGATATCGGGACGATAAGTGATTTTTCCAAACAGCGGGGCGACCAGTTTTATCTCGCTGCCCAACAGCACCAGGAAAATTTGAAAATGCAGCTCGTCCTTATAGAAGGGCTCATCCTTCTTCTCCTCCTGGGAGTCTGTTTTTTCCTCTTAAAAAAGATCCGGGATCCGCTCAAAGATCTTACCCTGGTGACAGAAGAATACCGTACTGGCAGGAAAGATGCCCGCAGCCGGTATGTATCCTCGGATGAAATCGGGATGCTTGCCGCCTCATTCAATGGGCTGGCCGATACCGTGCAGGTTGAAGTGCAGGGTGCAGAAAATGTTGCCCGGATCTCGGCAGTCATGCTCCGGGAAGAGGAACTCCCTTCGTTCTGCCGGGAACTGTTAACCGTCCTGGTACAGTTCACCGGCTCGCAGGTGGGAGCCGTTTACCTGCTGAATAAGGAGAAAACTTCATTTGAGCCATTCGAATCCGTTGGTCTCTCCGCTTCCCGCAGGATATCCTTCTCTGCCACGGTCAAGGAAGGAGAGTTTGCTACCGTACTTGCAACCCGGCAGATCCAGCATATCCCGGCAATTCCGGAGGATACACCGTTCGTATTTTCCACCGTAACCGGCGAATTCCGTCCCACGGAGATCCTCACCATCCCGGTCGTTTCAGGCGATGAAGTTGTGGCAGTCGTATCTCTTGCCAGTATCCGGCCCTATTCATCACCGGCTCTCCGGCTGGTTAACGACAGCTGGGATATCCTGACTGCACGCTTCAACGGTGTGCTGGCATATTCCCGGATACAGGAAATCTCCACCCGACTTGAAGACCAGAACCGCGAGCTGACGGAGCAGTCCCGGGAGCTATCAGCCCAGGCAGAGGCCATGCGCCAGCAGAACGCCGAGATGGCAGTCCAGGCAAATGTGATGCGGGAGCAGAACGCTGAATTGGAAGCCCAGAAGAAACAACTGGATGATGCCAACCGGTTAAAGAGCGTCTTTTTGTCCAACATGAGCCACGAGCTCCGTACCCCGCTCAACTCGGTTATTGCCCTTTCCGGTGTCCTCAGCCGAAGACTGGCCGGTGCGATTCCTGAAGAAGAATACAGTTATCTGGACGTTATCGAACGGAATGGCAGGCACCTGCTCGGACTTATCAATGATATACTGGACCTTTCCCGGATCGAAGCGGGACGCGAAGAGGTAAGCCTCAGCCATTTCTCGATCAAAGATCTGGTCCGCACAGTGGTAGCAATGATCGAACCGCAGGCAACTGAGAAGCACATTGCCCTGACCTATGACGTAAGCGATACACTTCCCACGGTAACAAGCGATCTCTCCAAGTGCCAGCACATACTCCAGAATATTGTTGCCAATGCCGTGAAGTTCACGAGCCAGGGCTCGGTGGATATCGAGGCAGTTGTTGCTGACAATGAGATCCGGATCTCGGTTGCGGATACCGGTATCGGGATCAATGAAGAATCGCTCCGCTATATCTTCGATGAATTCCGGCAGGCTGATGAGCGCATTGCCCGGACCTACGGGGGCAGCGGGCTGGGACTGTCCATTGCAAAGAAATATGCCCGGCTGCTCAATGGCAGTATTGATGTGAAAAGCACCCCGGGCAGGGGTTCGGTCTTTACCCTGCGACTACCGCTCACTCTCTCCATGACCTCCTCTGAAGATACGCCCGTTGAAGCGCCGGTATATTCCCAGCCTGCCGGAGCGGTTGAGCAGCCATCCTTAACCCCGGGAAACGTGCATACCATTCTTGTCGTGGAAGACAGCGAACCTGCCGTTATCCAGATCAAGGATATTCTTATCGGGAAGGGCTATACGGTCCGGGTGGCCCGGAACGGCAGGGAAGCTCTTGAACAGATTGGCCGGGAACTGCCGGATGCCATGATCCTCGACCTGATGATGCCGGAAGTGGATGGCTTTGAGGTCTTAAAGCAGATCCGGGCTGATGAAAGAACCGCCCCGATTCCCGTACTCATACTTACGGCAAAGCATATCACCGTAGAAGAACTCAAAGTCCTGAAAGGAAACCACATCCACCAGCTTATCCAGAAAGGGGATGTCAGCAGGAGTGGTATCCTCTCGGCAGTCTCGAAGATGATAGCGATGTCCGGCGATCAAAAACACCCGGTTGCAGGATCGCCTGCAGCTCGTGAAATTTCCGGGCGGCCGGTTATCCTTGTTGTCGAAGATAACCCGGATGATATGGTGACGGTAAAGGCACTGCTGAAGGATCAGTATACCGTGATTGAAGCCACGGACGGCCGGGCGGGGATTGAGCATGTGAAAGCCCGGACACCCGATCTCATCCTGATGGATATCTCCATGCCAATCATGGACGGGTTTGCCATGCTCGATGCAATCCGCAGAGAGGATTACCTTAAACATATCCCGGTCATTGCCGTGACTGCCCGGGCAATGAAAGGTGATCGTGAGGAGATCCTGTCCTATGGTTTCAATGGTTACCTCTCAAAGCCGGTAGACGGGTCCCTGCTTGAGCAGACGATTCGGGAGGTGTTGTATGGAAAATAATGGCCCTACTATTGTCGCAATCGATGACAATAAAGACAATCTCGTGGTTCTCAAGGCATTTGTCAGGGATGCCTTTCCCGGCGCCACGGTCTTTACCGCAACAACCGGGAAAACCGGTATCGAACTGGCCCTTGAGAAGAATCCTGATGTTATCCTGCTCGATATCCTCATGCCCGAAATGGACGGGTTCGAGGTCTGCCGGCAGATGAAAAAGGATCCGCGGCTCTCGTACATTCCGGTTGTTTTTCTTACCGCGTTAAAAGATGACAGGCAGAGCCGGATCCGGGCACTGGAAGCAGGTGGGGAGGGTTTCATAACAAAACCCTTTGAAGAGGCAGAGCTGGTTGCCCAGATACGCGCGATGGTGAAGATCAAAGCGGCAAATGAACAGGGACTGCGGGAAAAAGAGCACCTGACCTCCATGGTTGCGGACAGGACCTCAGAGCTGGAAACGGAACTGGCTGAACGAAAAAAGACCGAACAGGAACTGGTTGAGGCCAACCGGGCACTTGAGCTGAACAAGACCGCTCTTTTGAACCTGCTCGAAGACCTGAACCAGGAGATCGAAGCGGGAAAGAAAAAAGAGCAGGCACGTGCTGACAGCGAAGCGTTTCTCTCAGATATTGTCAATACCCAGCCGGCCGGTGTATATCGTGTCCGCGTAAAGGCAAATGAGCCGTTTGCAATTGAAGGAACCTTAAACATTTCTTATGATTTTATCAGCAACCAGTACAGCGAATTGACCGGGTTTTCCCGGAGTGAACTGGAAGCAGATCCCTCATTGACGCAGAAGCTCATCCATCCTGAGGATCTCAAAGCCTTTATGGGGGAGAACAAAAAGGCAGATCTCTCCTTTTCGCGTTTTGCCTGGGAAGGGCGGATGATAATTAAGGGCCAGATCCTCTGGGTCCACTTTGAATCCCTGCCAAGGATGGCTGGCAATGGTGACCGGTTATGGACCGGGGTGCTCATTGACATTACCGGCCGTAAACTCACCGAAGATACTCTCATGCGGGTGAACCAGAAGCTCAATGTTCTCTCCGACCTGACGCGAAGGGACCTGGCCAGCCAGATCTTTGTCCTGAAGAGCTACCTCCAGCTGGCCCGGAAAAATGCAGCCGGGCAGGAGCAGGTTCTTGAGTGCCTGCAGAAGATCGAGCGGTCTGTCCGGTCAATCGCTGATATCTCGGAAATATCCCGGGATTACCAGGATATGGGTGCCAAACCCCCGGTATGGCAGAACGTGAACATGGTGATGCTGTTCAGCCTTTCCCATTTACCCCTGGGAGAGATCCAGCATAGTCTTGAGACCGGATCCCTGGAAATCTTTGCCGATCCGCTTCTCGAAAAAGCATTCCAGGGTCTCTTTGAGAACTCGATTGCTCACGGGAACCATGTCAGCAGGATCCGGGTTTCGCACACGATCACACCGGAAGGGGCTGTCATTTTCTATGATGATGACGGTGGCGGTATTCCGGCAGAGAGGAAGGAACAGATCTTTTTACCCGGTGAAAGTGCCCGTACCGCAGTGCGGGGTCTCTTCTTTGTCCGGGAGATTCTCGATATCACCGGTATCACCATCCGCGAAAGCGGTGAGCCGGGCAGGGGGGCACGGTTTGAGATGACGGTACCGAAGGGGGCGTACCGGTATACCGGGGGGCCTGAGGAAGATGGTGCCTGAATATTGCCACAACCTCGCGTATTGCTCACTGTGGGTTCCGATTGTAATGCCATTGTTCCGGGTTGGGTGGACCTGTCACCGTAAGGAACGTGACTCATTCGTACCCGGGCCCTGGAAGAAATGCCCGGCACTCATGTGAGAGACTTATGCAACAAAGTTCGAATCCCCGGCCGGTTCTCCTGATTTGTTCCCCGGTACAATTCTGTGCCTTCCTCCTGGTTCTTCTCATTGTCGCGTGCGGTATCTGTCAGCCGGTTACTGCTTCTGCACCCGGATCAGATCCCCTGGAACAGGTCAGTCTCCAGCTCAAATGGACTCACCAGTTCCAGTTTGCCGGGTACTATGTTGCCGTTGAAAAGGGGTATTACCGGGATGCCGGGCTCAATGTCACCATCCTTGAAGGTTCCAGTCACATCAATCCGGCCGATCAGGTGACAGGAGGATTTGCCGATATCGGTGTCGGGACATCCGATATTGTACTCCGGCGGGCAGAGGGAAGTCCCCTTGTCGTTCTGGAAGTTATCTTTCAGCACTCACCGCTCATCTTCCTTGTCCGGCAGGACTCCGGCATTTCCAGCATTCACGATCTGGCAGGAAAGACCGTGATGATGGAAGCCGGTTCCGAAGAACTTACAGCGTACCTGATCCATGAAGGGATCTCTCCGGAAAAAGTTCAGATCATAGCCAACCAGAGCAATGTCAGTGCTCTTATTGCCGGGGATGTCCAGGCAATCTCTGCGTACTCAACAACAGAACCGTACCTGCTGGAGCACAACGGTATCAGATATCTTTCATTCACTCCCCGGTCTTCGGCCATTGACTTTTATGGCGATAACCTGTTTACAACAGAGTCATATGAAAAGACGCATCCTGAGACCGTAAAAAAATTCCTTACCGCTAGCCGGCGGGGATGGGAGTATGCTCTTGCCAACCCGAATGAGACTGCTGACCTGATCCTCCAGAAATACAACCCCGGCCTGAACCGGGACCAGCTCCTCTTTGAACATGACCAGATGATGCGTCTGATAGCGCCGGATGTTGTGCAGATCGGCTACATGAACCCGGGAAGATGGAAGGAGATCATTGCGACCTACGACGAGCTTGGGATGATTCATCAGCCAGTTTCTCTTGATATTTTTCTCTATAATTCAAACCCGAAGCAGGACCTGACGGTGTATCTCCTGTCCATTGTCATCCTGGGGATATTATCGACAATAGGCGGGTGTGCATTCTTCTATTATCGCAGGTTAAACCGTTCCCTGAACCGGGAGATTGAAGATCGTAAGCGGGCCGAAGAAGCATTACACGTAAGTGAAGAGAAGTTCCGGGGTATCTTTGACATGGTCAATGACGGCATTCAGATACATGATATCGACCCGGATGGAAGACCCGGAAAATTCATTGAGGTGAACGAAGTTGCCTGCCGGATGCTGCAGTATATCCGCAACGAACTGCTGGAGCGTGGACCGTTGGATTTTGCTTCGAAATACCACAGCCGGCCTTTCAATGCGATCATTGGGGAATTGTCCTCAACCGGCCACGCGATCTTCGAGACCCGGCACCGGAGAAAGGATGGAACGGACGTTCCGGTAGAGATCAATGCCCACATTGTCAATCTCCAGGATAAACGGATCGTTGTATCGGGGGTCAGGGACATCACCGAACGCAAACGGGGAGAAGAAGCCCTCAGTGAGCTGAGCACCTACAACCGCAGCCTGATTGAGGCCAGCATCGATCCTCTGGTAACGATCAGCCACGAAGGGAAGATCCAGGATGTGAATACCGCAACGGAAAATGCAACCGGCCTGCCGAGACTGGAACTTATTGGTACTGATTTCTCGGACTACTTCACCGAGCCGGAAAAAGCCCGCGAGGGATACCGGGAAGTATTTTTACGGGGAAAAGTCCTCGATTTCCCGCTGGAGATCCGTCACCGCGACGGGCATCACATCCCGGTCCTGTACAATGCAACCGTATATCGTGACCGTGACGGGAAGATCCAAGGGGTCTTTGCTGCAGCGCGGGACATCACCATCCGTAAGCAGGCAGAAGATGCGCTTCACCTGGCAAACCGGAAACTCAATCTCCTGTATGGCATCACCCGTCATGATATCAACAACCAGCTGACGGTTCTGGTCGGGTACCTTCGCATTCTTGAAAAAAAGCAGCCTGATCCCTTATTTCACGAATATTTCTTAATGCTTGCATCTGCTGCACAGCGGATCTCTGCCATGATCCAGTTTACCAGGGAATATGAGTCGATCGGTGTTCATGCCCCTATCTGGCAGGACTGCCGTACCCTGGTGGATACTGCTGCAGAGCAGGTCCCGCCCGGAATGGTCCGGGTGATAAATGATCTCCCTGCCGGCGCTGAAGTGTTTGCTGACCTGCTCATAGTCAAAGTCTGCTACAACCTGATGGACAACGCGGTCCGGTACGGCGGGAAGATCACGTTCATCCGGTTTTCTATTGAGGAACGCGATGGTGTTCATGTTGTAGTGTGCGAAGATGACGGCGATGGTGTTGTGGCTGAAGAGAAGGAGAGGATATTCGAACGGGGCTTTGGGAAGAATACCGGGCTCGGTCTCGCCCTTGCGAGGGAGATCCTTGATATCACCGGCATCTCCATCAAAGAGACCGGTGAACCGGGCAAAGGCGCCCGGTTTGAGATGACGGTGCCAAAAGGAATGTGGCGGTTCACCTGATACGAGCCGGTGCGATCCGCGTGAACAATTGCCACCGCCCGTTTGATTCAAAAATACTTTTTTCCCGTGTTCATGAATTCTTCTGATGAGTCGCGACCGGTTACGGTCCTGTCCCGGGCTTAGGCCGGTCACGTAGCAGAATACCGGTATTATCAGGGTGATTAGGATATGACCCTCATCTATTCTCCTTCCGGGACCCCGGGAATCGGGGGGTATGGACCCCGGGGGCAAATAGGCCCTGAATGGGCTCTGATTGCTCTGCCCCGGTCCGGTAAACCCTGTAAAACCGTCCGTTTTGGTACGGGTGAAAAAATACACTCTGTTCTCACCTGGTTTACACAAATGACGGTGGAAAGCCCCTCTCCCAAAGCCTGCCAAAGGCCCGGGCTTCGGGGTATTTTCTGCCCCATTGTTTAGCCCATCCGGGTTCCCGAAACCCTGCCGGAATGCAGATATGAGGGTCGTTTTTTTTTAGGCCCGGAAAAATGAGGTTTTTCCCGGGGATCATGCTCAGCCCGCTGGTACGGTTTGCCACTGCACCCGGCTACAGGGTCCAGGTACTTTGTCCGGGACCCCGGGGGCAAATAGGCCCAGAATGGGCTCCGATTGCTCTGCCCCGGTCCGGTAAACCCTGTAAAACCGTCCGTTTTGGTACGGGTGAAAAATACACTCTGTTCTCACCCGGTTTACTCAAATGACGGTGGAAAGCCCCTCTCCCAAAGCCTGCCAAAGGCCCGGGCTTCGGGGTATTTTCTGCCCCATTGTTTAGCCCATCCGGGTTCCCGAAACCCTGCCGGAATGCAGATATGAGGGTCGTTTTTTTTAGGCCCGGAAAAATGAGGTTTTTCCCGGGGATCATGCTCAGCCCGCTGGTACGGTTTTCCAAAACATGCGATCCCGGGGCCCAGGTACTTTGTCCGGGATACCGGGAATCGGGTGTATGGACCCCGGGGGCAAATAAGCCCTGCATGGGCTCCGATTGCTCTGCCCCGTTCCGGCAAACCCTGTAAAACCGTCCGTTTTGGTACGGGTAAAAAATACACTCAGTTCTCGCCCGGTTTACACAAATGACGGTGGAAATCCCCACACCTAAATCCTGCCAAAGGCCCGGACTTAGGGGCATTTTATGCCCCATGGTTTAACTCATCCAGGCCCCGAAAACCCTGCCGGAATGCAGATATGGAGGTCTTTTTTTCAGACCCTAAAAAACGGGAGTGTTCTCCCGGGGATCGGCATCCGCCTGCCCCGGTCCGGTCTGCCACCCCGCAGAGCCCCGTGATCGGGATTGTACATCCCGGGTCATACCGATACCCGGCAAATGTCCATGGTGCATCTCTCTTTTTTTCATGCCATGCACAGGCCGGCTCCCTTACCACAACTATTTTTACCCGAGAAACGATCGGACTGTATCCACAGGAGGCCGGGATGTTTCGTGTCCAAAGCATATGTTATCGATAAGGTACTGCCTACAACTGTCGTGGGCAGTTATCCGGTTGTCAAAGGTAGCGGACTCCGGAGTATTTTTGATCCGCTCCATGCTGCTGTCGAGACTGCGGTTGCCGACCAGATCGGGGCAGGTATTGATATTATCTCTGATGGCCAGGTAAGGGGGGATATGATCAGTGCCTTTGCATCGAAACTCCCCGGCATACGTGACCAGGAAGTTATCGGGAAGATCCAGCCTGCGGCCGGTGCGATCACGGTAAATGACACGAAATATGCCCTCTCAAAATTTCCTGAAGTGAAAGGAATCATAACCGGCCCTTCCACGCTTTCCCACGGGCTGCACCTCAGCAGCCATATGTACCGGAACAAAGAGGAGGTTGCGCTCGATCTTGCCGCAGCCCTTATCATTGAAGCCCGGAGCCTTGAGACTGCCGGCGTCACCCTCCTCCAGATCGATGAGCCAATCCTCTCGACAGGAATAGCCGATCTCGGAATTGGAAGGCAGGCAGTAGAGACTATCGTCTCTTCGGTCCGGATCCCCACGTGCATGCATGTCTGCGGGAACACAGCCGGCGTTATCGATGATCTCCTGAAGTTCAATGTCAGCATACTCGACCTGGAGTTCTCGAACAACCTCCCAAACCTCGAGACCATCTCGCGCCGTGACCTCACCGGGAAGATGCTTGGGTTCGGGTGCGTGGACTCATCATCTGAGGTGGTCGAAACCGTGCCGGAGATAAAGAAGCGAATCGGGAAAGCGGTTGAATATTTCGATCCAAAGATCCTCTTAATCGACCCGGATTGCGGTATGCGGATGAGGAGCCGTGAATCGGCCTACAGGAAGCTTAAGAATATGTGCGATGCAGCCCGGGAAGTACGGACAGCGCTCTGATTTTACCTTGTTTTTATGGACCGGTGGATGCCGGAAGGAATAGAATTGCAGATCAGACCGGTCATTGCAGGTTGCGACAGCCTGAGGCTGCAGGGATGATTTTTGTCGGGGAATTCTCCCGGTTTTTCGTTTTATAATTGTTAAGAACCGCATAAAATCCCTTTTTGTTTTTATCATTGCGTGAACAAAAACAGAGCGGAAGGTTGGCAATTCTCTAGTGCTCAACAAACCGGTACGCCCCAATGGGGATGGCCATCTCGAACCGTATCCCCTTCCCCGGTTCTCCGGTCTCCCGGATGGTGATGCCGGTACTGGCGAGAATCTCCTGCACCAGGAATAATTTCATGTGAGTAAACGGCCCGATGCTCTGTTCGAATATTTTCTCTTTTTGATCTGCAGGAATGCCGGCACCGTCATCTTCGTAAACAACAGACAATCCTTTATCCGTATGGTTTGCAGTAAACCGGATAGTATTTGGATGTCTCCCATTCATGATCGCGTTTCCGATCAGGTTGCTGAATGCAGTTTCAAGCAGGGGATCGGCATATGCCTCAATGCCGGTGATATCATTGAAGATGGAAAACCCGGAACCGGCAAACGGCCGTGTTGCAGCATCCACCGTCTCGTGTACCGGCTGCCAGCGGGGTTCTTCGACTCCGGCGGCCTGGTAATTACGGGTAAATTCGATCTGCTCCTGGACTTTCTCGGTCAATTGTTTTATATTCTGAAGCAGGGTGTCCAGCTCCGGGCGGGATGAGGGATCCTGTGCCATCTCAATCATGCCAAACAGTCCCGTTAACGTATTGACTATATTATGCCGGGTGATGCTGTTGAGCAGGCCAATCTTTGCATTCATCCGTTGCAATATTTCTTCTGCCTGCTTGCGTTCGGTGATGTCCCGGAAGATCCCTTCAACTCCGGCTATTTCACCGCTTTCATCCCGGTAATAATGGCTGGAGGTCGATACCCAGAATGCAGTACCATCCTTACGTTTCAACTGTATCTCGGCGTCCTCAATGGATCCTTTATCAGCAAGGATACGGATAAGGTCCCCGCGTTTTTCCGGTTCATAATAGAATGTCTCTGATATGGGTTTATTGAACATTTCATCAAACGATCCGTATCCCAGTTTTTTTACGCAGCTCGGGCTTGCCATGATCAGCTTCCCGTACCTGTCACTCCGGTAGAACATGTCCTGGATATTATCGATGACACTGCGGTACTTCTCCTCGCTCTCCCGCAGGGCTTCCTGACGTTGCCGCTCTTCAGTTACGTTATGGAGCGTACCAATCGTTGCCGGTCTTCCTCCTATGGATGCCGAAGTGATGTACATCATCACCCGGATATGGCTCTTCCCGTCATGGTGGAGCACAGAGAATTCGTAGGCTTCAGGAAGGGTTTTTCCCATTTGTCGTTCCCGGTGCCGGGTCAGGACCAGCTCCCGGTCATCAGGGGCGATCAGGTCCGCGATGGATCGTCCTGCGAGTTCGGCACTGCTGTAGCCGGTCATGGTAGCTAATGACGGGTTATGGAAGATGAGCCTGCCATCCTGGGCAATGAAGATGCAGTCCTGGCTCTGCTCAATGACCGTGCGGTATTTTTCTTCGCTCTCGCGCAAGGTATCCAGGGTATTTTTCCGGTTCGTGATATCCTGGAGAGTGCCAATAACGTATGAACGGGTCCCCTCGATTACCGGTGCAAGGCCCCGCAGTTCAGTCCAGATCTTTTTGCCGGTTTCAGTCATTACCCTGACTTCCAGAGCAAAGGGTTCACCGGTTGCAAGGCATGCAGATACTTTTTCCCGGATGCCCGGGACATCCCCCGGGGTAAAATATTTCAATCCCTCGGTAAGGCCGGGACGGTACGTGCGTGGAGCTTCGATAATATCATACACTCCCTCAGTCCATTCAAGATAGTCCGTGTGGGGATTTGCCTTCCACCCTCCCAGCCGGGCTATCCGCTGGGTCTCTTTTAATAACAGATCGTTCTCCCGCAGAAGTCGTTCAACCTGCTTACGGCGCGTAATATCGCGGAGGATTACAAGACCGGCAAAATTATCCTTGTACCGGAAGGTTGCTACAGCGGATTCGATATCCACCGGGGTACCATCCATCTTCAGGTACACCGTCTCCATGAGCCCGACCGGTTTGCGTTCGCCAATTACAATCTGTGCACGTTTACGGATTCGCTCGTGGAATGACGGGTCAATCCGGTCGTAGAGTGACATGCCGAGCAGCTGATCGGCGGAGGTTGCTCCCATCAGCCGAATCATGGCGGGGTTGACATAGGCAAACCGCTCGCCCAGTGAGATATAGATAGCATCCGGTGCGGTTTCAACCAGCGACCCGAAGCTCTCCTCGCTCTCCCGCAGTGCCTTTTCCTGCCGGGTCAGTTCCTCCAGGTTGGCACGCAGTTCCTCTTCGGCTGCCGCGATCTGCTCATACGAGGCATTGAGTTCCTCGTTTTTCCTGAGCAGCTGATCTTCAGCATCTTTCCGTTCGGTGTTATCAAATACTACCCCATCGAAGATAAGCCGGTCATCTTCCTTAAGCGGGTTGGATACCGCACTGAACCAGATCTTTTTTCCCGAAGGTTTCACATACCAGCCGTCAAACACCCAGAGTGTTTTTGTACTGACAGCCTGCTGTATCGAGCTGAGGAACCGTTCCCGATCTTCCGGAACGATTCCTTTTGCAACCCGGTCAAAAAATCCAGCCCTGTCGTTCTCAAGACCAAGGATCTGCACGCTGCGCCCACTGAGATAGTCAAACCCGTACGTGCCATCAGGGCTCACACGGAACCGGAAGACTACCCCGGGAATATTGGCAGCCATTGCGTCCAGCTGGCGTCCGCTCTCCAGCAGGGCCTCCTCACCCTGTTTTCGTTTTGTAATGTCCCGTATGGACTCGATTGCGCCGGCCAGGTTTCCATCCTTATCGAAAAGGAGGCTGGCTTTTCCCCAGAAATGAACCGGGGGACCGTCCGGCTTTTCAAGAGTAGTTTCGGCCGTCAGTATCTTACTGTCGTGAATGGTATAGAGGTACTTCTCACTCTCGAATTGTTTATCCGGGGCAGGGTTGAGATCAATGAGCATCGGGCGGCGTTCGTGGTAAAATGCGATCGCATACTCATAATTGCCTTTCCCGACAATTTCGGATGATTTTACGCCGGTCATCTCCTCCATCGCATGGTTCCATGCGATTACCGTTCCTTCTTTGTCAATGGCAAAGGTGGCATCAGGAAGGAAGTCGATGATATCCGTTTCGCGATGCTCATGATCCAGGATTCGTGCCTCTGCCCTCTGTTTTTGTACGGCTGTCTGGATCTTGTGGGCAAGTTCGGCAAACTGGCTACGGGGCTCGCCACCCTTCTGGAGGTAGAAATCGGCACCGCTGTTGAGCGCCTCAATGACCACCTCTTCGCGACCACGACCGGTAAATATGATGAACGGCGTGGTATTTCCCGAAGCCTTGAGCTGCATGAGGAATTTGATACCATCCATCTCCGGCATCTGGTAATCGGAGATGATCGCATCGTACTGCTCCGTCTTTACCTGTTCCAGAGCTACCGCAGCAGAAGTGAGTGTATCAACGGCAAATGTTCCCCCCTTCTCAAGAAAAAGTTTCCCTATCTCCAGCAGGCCGGGTTCATCATCAACATAGAGAATGCGGATCGCTGCTGTCATCAGCTATCCTTTCCCGCGATACGCCACATCCCTTCCGGCACGGTCATCTCGAAACGTGCGCCATTCCCCGGCTCCCCGGTCTCTTCGAGAGTGATACCGGTGATATCCAGGATCTCCCGTGCGAGAAAGAGCCCCAGCCCGGTGTTCTTCCCGAAACCCCGGTCAAAGATCTTCTCTTTTTCATCCGCCATGACACCCTCGCCATCGTCTTCACACGCGATGACCAGATTATTTCCGGAATTCTCCGCCCGGAACTGGATCAGCGTAATCTTCCCGCCATGCCGCACGGCGTTATCCATGAGGTTGAAAAAGACCTTGACAATGAGAGGATCTGCAAATACTTCCAGGCCCGGAGGAAGATCATCTGCGATCCGGATCTGTCCCAGAGCAACATCTTTTTCCGCGGCCTTAATGAGATAGGAAATATCCTGCCATGCCGGAGCATTGACACCGATATTCTCATAGGTCTTGGTGAACTGGATCATGGATGTGATCCTCCGGCTGGCATCTGCCATGTGCGTAAAATAATCAGCGAATGCGGTGTCAGGATATTTTTTCTGGAAAAGACGGAGGTATCCCTGGAGCACGGTAAGCTGGTTGTTGATGTCATGCCGGGTAATGGATGAGAGCAGGTTGAGTTTCTTGTTCGCTACCTTGAACGCCTCTTCGACCTGTTTTCGCCCGGTGACGGACCGGATTGATTCTATAGCTCCGGTAATCGCCCCGTCGCGATCGTACAATGGCGAAGCAATCATCCAGAGGTGTTCGCCCTTTTCACCGTGCAGATGTGGTATAAACACTTCAGCAATCAACTGATCGCCCGACCGGGTCAGGTTCGTATATGTCTTCTCCAGCTCCTTGTTTTCGTGCAGGACCAGATCGATGAGCACCGGCCGGGCTGTGCCATAGAACGGGACTGCATACAGGTAATCACCCTTACCGAGCATATCAGACTTTGATACACCCATCATTGCTTCGATTGCCAGGTTCCATGCTATGACTTTCCCGCGGGTATCAATGGCAAACGTGGCATCAGGAAGGAAATCGATGATGTCCGTGAGCCGCTCCTCCGATTGCCGGAGTTGCACTTCCGTGTCATGGATGGTGGTGATGTCCCGCATGGATTCGATAGCCCCGGTGATCTCACCATTCGCATTGTACAGGGGAGTGGCAATGACCCAGAGCACCACACGCCTGCCGTTGAGCTGGGAAATTTCCAGTTCTGCCATGAGCATCCCCCGCTCTTTTTTCAGATTCGGGTAATGCTTTTTTATTATCTCTTCGTCCCCCCTGAGCACGAGATCGATCAGTATCGGGCGCCGGCGCCCGAACATCCGGAACGCGTGTTCAAAATCTCCTTTCCCGATCATCTCATCCGCACTTACATTGAGAAGGCTGGCAATCGCAGAGTTCCATGCGATAACCCTCCCGCCCGTATCAATGACAAATGTCGGGTCTGGCAGGAAATCGATGATGTCTGTAAGCCTTCGCTCCGATTCCCTCAGAGCTTCCTCGGCCTGTTTCTGTGAGGTTATATCCCGGTTACCAGCACGGCGCCCAAGATATACTCCCTCCGCATTGAACACCTGCTGGCAGTTATGGCTGATCCACTTTTGCCCGCCACTTTTTGTGATGATCCGGTATTCCATGGATCTGCCCCCGGCCATGGTAGTTTCCTGTGCGCAGACGTGTTCTGCCAGAAGGTTACGGTCATCCGGATAGGCAATGGATGTGAGCAGGCCGGGATCATGAATAAACTCCTCTCCACGAAAACCGGTTATTCGTTCGCAGGAGGGTGATACATAGAGTATTTTTCCGTCAGGTGCAATCCAGTACTCCCAGTCATACGTAAAGTCTGCAACCTTGCGGTACCGCTCCTCGCTCTCTTTCAGTGCATCTTCAGCCCGTATCCTTATGATGGACAGGTACGTAATGACACCGGCAACCAGGATGAAGATCAGCACCCGTATCAGCGCTCCTTCGAGGACCCCTGGATCCTGTGAGAAGATGGCCATCAGGACGAAATATCCCCCTGCCAGGATCACCGAGAAGATAAAACCCCGCTTCAAGTAATAGGCACAGGCGAGGATGATCGGGAAATACAAGAGGTTCTGGAAGATAATCTGCCAGCCTGAGAGAAGCGAGATGACACTTATAATAAAGATAACGATGGTCAGGACTGAAATGAGTATAGGGAGCAGCCATCCCTTTTGCGGTGTTGTGAGTGTCTGCAGGTTTTTCATGGCTGAGATCCCGGCCTTTTTATCTGTATCCACGGTTATGCGTTAAATATCATTCGCCGAAGAAAAAGGGGAAACAGTCTGGCTGAATTAAAAAAATGTAAATGAACCGGAGTGGTTCACCTCCAATAATGCTCATATTAATCTTAAATACCCCAGGTCTGGCGGGCGGAGGTGAACAATCTCATCAGGGGTTTTAAAAACAATCCGGTTATGATTAACATGGATGTACAATGTATGAGAACCGGTCCCGAAGAGCTCGTAGTGGACCTGCGGAACTTTTTAGATGAGCAATAATAAAATCTGAAATAAAACTCCGGTTTCCTGTTATCAATGTCTGCCGATTAATAAACAGATGGACGAATACTCGTACTTTTCACTGTCTGGCAGTCATCAATAATTGGCTGAACAACGGCATGGATCCAAATAGCAAGGCTTTAATATATCTGTACAATGATTATCGATAGACTACTGTGAAGATCCATACCCGCGCCCTGTTCATTCTCGGTGCAACTGTTTTGATTTTGATCTTCGTAATGACATTACTGTTTCAGTTCTTTATCCTGTCATCGTATGCAAGCCTCGAGGAGAAGGAATCTTTTGTCAATGTCCAGCGGGTAACGAGCCAGATCGATTTCGAAAAAGAAAATTTTGGGGGAAAAATACAGGATTGGGCGGTGTGGGATGATACTTACCAGTTCATGGCTGACCGCAACCCGGCATATGCACAGAGCAACATAGATTTTCCTGCGACCTATAAAAGTCTCCAGATAAACGGAATCCTGTATTATGACCGTGCAGGGAACTATTTTGATGGCAGATGGAATGACCCGCAGAACAAAACCATGACAGAAGTTCCTCAAAGTGTTCGGGAATATTTTGATCGCAATATCGTCCTGTTCAATGGATCGGCTGATGACAGGACAACTACGGGTTTTATCCAGATACCCGGAGGAATATACTTAGTTACTCTCCACTCAATTCTTCCCAGCAGCGTAACCGGGCCCTCCCGGGGGACCATTGTCATGGTCCGCAGGTATAATGATGATCAGATACTGCGGCTGCAGGACCGGGCACACATTCCCATGAAAATGATACCTCTCGATGAGGCATGGCTCAGGACCGATCCCATTGTCCTCCAACTGACGGCTCCCGGTGCCCCGGATTATATCAGCAGGATACATGACTCCTCAACCCTGATAAGTTCAACCATCATCCCCGACCTTGAGGGAAAGCCGGCTCTTCTCCTGAAAGTGACAACGATTCGGAGCGTTTACCAGCAGGGGGTAACCACCATCATGTTTATTCTCGCGGCATTCCTGATCACGACTGTCGTATTTGTTCTTGTTACCGGACTGCTCCTGAAAAAGTACATCGTAAACCCGCTCACCGATCTGGATACCGCGACAAAAGCGATCGGGCAGAGACGTGACCTGTCGGAGAGGTTGACAATCAGCGGGGATGATGAGATTGCCTCGCTGAAACATTCGCTCAACGCGATGCTGCAGGAGCTGCAGGACAGCCAGGTCGATCTGTCCCTCCGGAAACAGGAATTGACAGAGGCAAACCGCAAGGCCAACCTGTACCTTGACATCTATCTCGATGTTCTCACGTACGAGATCATGAATGCGGTCTTTTCCTTAACCGGGTATGCTGATATCCTGAAAAACCGGGTCGGGGAGAAAGAGAGGGGATTTACCCTGCGTATGCTCGAGACTTTAAAGAAAAGCCAGGCGGTTATCCGGAATATCGAGACCATCTCACGGATCTACAAACACCCGCCGGAACAAAAACCGGTCAATCTTCAGGATGTTATAATCAAAGAGGTTGCGGCCAATAATGAAATTGTTATCCGGTACAGGAACTGTGAGGGTGTTGTTCTCGCAGATGAAATGCTTCCTGTGGTCTTCAAGAACCTCTTCTCAAACAGTTTAAAATCCGGCGGATCTGCTGTTGAAATAGAAGTGAGCGCGGAGGATCAGCCTGATGGCATGGTACAGGTATCCGTATGCGATAACGGCACAGGAATTCCGGATGAGATAAAACCGGGGATTTTTGACCGTTTCTTACTGGACTCCGAAAAGCGCAGCAGTTACGGGCTGGGGTTGCATATCACGAAAATGCTTATCGAAGCCTACGGTGGAAGGATCTGGGCGGATGACCGGGTACCCGGGCAACCTGAAAACGGTGCTGCGATCCGGTTTACGTTAAAACGCGGTTGAATGTTATTCCGGCTTTTTCTTTCCCGTAAACGCGGGATAATACGTGATCCTTTAACCTGATGAGAGCGACTGGCATGACAGAGATAATCGCTTCCGGGATTGATGCCGGTGTATGGCCCCTCCTCCTTATCATCTCCACTCCGGTTGTCATCCCCCGGCACACGTTTAAAAAGATTAATCAGTTTTCTCCCGAAATTCCGATACTGCATTTGTCGCTGGTGAAAATGGTGCCCTTGTGATCTCTGTCCTCTATATCGATGATGAACCCGGCCTTCTCGAGATTGGCAAACTTTTTTTGGAAGATAACGGGGGTTTTTCCGTGGATTGCGAACTATCTGCAAAAGACGCGCTCAGCCGGATTGCACACGGGAACTATGACGCAGTGGTCTCGGATTACCAGATGCCGGGGATGGATGGCATCACCCTGTTAAAAAAAGTGAGGATAGCTGACAGATCCATCCCGTTTATCCTGTTCACCGGCAGGGGCCGGGAGGAAGTGGTGATCGAAGCCCTCAATAACGGTGCAGATTTTTATCTCCAGAAAGGCGGGGAACCGGAGTCGCAGTTCGTTGAGCTCGCCCACAAGATCCGTCTTGCCGTGGATCGCTGCCGTGCCGAATCCGCGATTAAGAGGGCTACCGGATTACTTACTGCAACCCTGAACTCTACTGCTGATGGTATACTGGTCGTGGATAACGCCGGAAAGATCGTCCAGTATAACCAGAAATTCCGGGAAATGTGGCATGTCCCGGAGTCGGTTCTTGGATCAAGAGATGACCAGATGACTCTTTCCTATGTCATGGGGCAGCTCAAACGACCCGGTGAGTTTGCAGCCCGGGTGGAACAGCTGTACAAGACCCCCTCCGCATGCGGGCTGGATATTGTAGACCTGCTGGATGGCAGGGTCTTCGAGCGCTACTCCCAGCCACAGATGCACGGCGATGCGATTGCCGGGAGGGTCTGGAGTTTCCGGGATATTACACCCCGTATCCTTGTTGAGATGGAACTTCGTGCAGCAAACGAACAGATGGCTGCGGCGCTCGACCTGCTCAAAGCGACCGAAGGCTCCCTCCTTGACCAGAACCGGCAACTCACCGAACAGAAACGTACGCTGGCAGAGGCCGAGGAGCGGTTCCGGTTCTTCATGAATCACCTGCCCGGTACCGTATGGGCAATAGATCCCGCCATGCGGTTTACCCTCTCGCAGGGAAGTGGTCTTGGTGAACTGGGCCTGGCACCTGATCATGTCGTGGGAATGTCGCTTACTGCTCTTTTCGGCACCGATAATCCCTCACATCCGGTAATTGCCGGTCATTCCCGTGCCCTTCTGGGAGAAAATGTAGATTTCGAATACGAGCATAAGGGATCATTCTTCCGGATATCTCTTTCACCCGTCCACGACATCCAGGGACATATAACCGGTGTTGCAGGTATTGCTGTCGATATCACTGACAACTGGCGCAGTCATGATGAGGTGCTCAAAAAGAACGAGGACCTCTCACAGCTGAACGAAGAACTGCGGGCATATGAAGAGGAACTCCGGCAGAACCTCGATGAGCTCGGAGTAAAAGATCGACAACTTTCCGAAAGCGAGGAGATGTTCCGGAGGGCATTCCATGCCTGCCCGGCGCCGATAATCCTTTCCCGGGCAGAAAGCGGAAAATACCTTGACGTGAATGAACAGTTTCTCACAACCCTCGGGTATACCCGTGAGGATGTGATCGGCCGCACATCAAACGATATCCGGTTCTTCGTAAACCCGGCCGAGCGTGAAGTGATGGTTGAACACCTGCACGCTGACCGCAGGATCCGGAACAAGGAATACCGGCTGCACCGGAAGAATGGAACCGAGCTCCTTGCGCTCGTGAACGCGGAACTCTTTGAACTCAACAATGAAGACTGTATCCTCTTTATCGTAGACGATATAACGGCCGAGCGTGAAGCACAGGAGGAGATCCTCCGGAAGAACGAGGAACTCTCCCGGCTGACCGAAGAGCTTATGGCATCGGAAGAGGAATTGCGGCAGAATATCGCAGAGCTTGGTGCTAAAGAACGGCTGCTGACCGAGAGCGAGAGGAAGTTTTCCTCACTTTATATGCATATGATTGAAGGTGCTGCCCTCCACGAGCTCACGTATGATAACCTTGGTGCTCCTGAGGATTATATCATCATTGAGACGAATCCTGCATTCAGCCTGCAACTAGACATCCCGCGGGAGACCGTCATAGGCAGGACCAGCCGGGAAGCATATGGTGTCACCACTCCGCCGTACTTTGATATCTACGCCCGTGTGGCCCTGAGCGGTAAACCGGAGGTCTTTGAGACATATTTCGCGCCGCTCTCAAAACATTTCTCGATCTCGGTTTTCAGTCCGTACAAGGGCAGCTTTGCGACAATCTTTGAAGATATTACCTCGCGCCGGCGGGCGGAAGAAACCCTTCTCCAGGCAAACCGGAAGCTCAATCTCCTTTCAGACATAACACGGCACGATATCACCAACCAGCTCTCGGTTCTTAAAGGCTACCTTACCCTCATGGAAAAGAAGCAGCCAAATCCAATACACCTTGAGTATATCAGGAAGGCGTCAGCATCTGCCCAGTGCATCTCGTCCATGATCCGCTTCACCCGGGAATATGAGTTGATCGGTGTCAATGCTCCCGTATGGCAGGAGTGCCGCTCGCTCGTACATATTTCGGCAGGACAGATCACGTCCGGCCGGGTCAGGATACAAAATGATCTCCCTGCCGGCATGGAGGTGTTTGCAGACCCGCTGGTTGTCAAGGTCTTTTACAACCTCATGGACAACGCGGTGCAATACGGCGGGAAGATCAGGACTATACGTTTCGCATCTGAACAACGCAATGGCGATCAAATCATCGTATGCGAAGATGATGGCGATGGTATCCCCGGTGACCTTAAAGAGATGATTTTCGATCATGGATTCGGCAAGAACACCGGCCTTGGCCTGGCCCTTACCCGGGAGATCCTCGATATTACCGGCATGACCATTCGTGAGACCGGTGAACACGGTGCGGGAGCCCGGTTCGAGATCACGGTACCCGGCGGGGCGTACCGGTCACGTGAAAGCGAACAGCGGTGATTTACGGCGGCGCAAAATCACTGCCCACAGGGTCTGGTTTGAATAACCCGATCAATGTTCTGTTTTCATAAAGACAGAATTCGATCTCCTGGTACAGGGTGCCATAACTCATCTCCCGGTCCCTGCCTGGACCCGGGCTTCCTGAAATAATACCGGCCGGGAACCCGTCCCGGAACTGCATCCAATTTTTTTTTAAGGTAAGGATTACGCGGGTATGTCTCAGGAAAGGACCACAACGCTAATCATACTGGGTGTACATTTTCATGTATGCAGGATCGGGCAGAGAAACATTTCAACAAGGCGGCTGATTTCGCCAAACTGGGGGAGCTTGAAAAAGCGATAGCATTGTTCGACAAGGCGCTTATCCTTGAACCCGGGAATGATATGTTGTGGGTTCTGCGTGGATCGTTCCTGGATGATCTCGGCCAGTATTCAGAATCCCTTGCATCGTACGACAAGGCGCTTGCTATTAAGACGGATTATCCTGTTGCATGGAACAGCCGGGGCATTGTGTTGCGTAAACTCGGCCGGAATTCTGATGCGGTAGCTTCATTTGACCGGGCCCTTGCCCTTAACCCGTCCTATGCCGATGCGAAAAAAAACCGGGAACTTGCATTGCGGGAAAACCCGTAGAGAAATATCACCGGTCACCCGTTAACCCGGAGAAAACACCCAGATTTTTTAAGAGGTTCTCACAAAAATATTCCGATAAACCGTTTATTCCCGGATAAAAAAGCGGGGTTCTCCTGCGCTGATATCCGTTTGCCAGGAATTAGTTTTAGGAACCAATCTCTTTTTTTCGCTCAGGCAACCGACATTCCTTCGCCAATATCCTTGAGCAGGTACTTGATATCGACCCAGATGATCAGTTCGTTCTTCTCGTGCTCCTTGTCCTTTACCTTCTTCTTGATGATGCCGAGGATCGCTGTGTCTTCATTTGCATCCGATGCGGAAGTCTTG
>JANYKQ010000033.1 GCA_025358115.1 Methanomicrobiales archaeon
ACGAGGTAAAATATCATGGCTACCGATCCCGTCTGTCTGATGATAGTAGATGAAGAGGATGCGAAATTCACCAGCATCCATAAAGATGTGAAATATTACTTCTGCTGCAACTGGTGCAAGAAGCAGTTTGATGAAAATACCAGGAGATTCACCCGAATTTCCAATGATGTCAGTATCAACTTAAAAGAAGTGAGATAATCCGCGACTGGCCGGGCAACCGGCACACCGTCTTTTTTTACCTTATTACTCCAATCCGTTCCTGATCGCACCCGCAGTTCTCACTCCGGTTTCATACCGTAAGGGATGGGGAATGGGGGAATGAAGCAGGCTGAAATACGCGATAGATACCTGGGAATTTTTACCGGGAGAACGTTGCCCGCAAATAAAAAAAAAGATTTTAGATGAAGAGCGGCGCAAGCACGAGCGTTAAGGTAGCAAGGAGCTTGATGAGCACGTGGAGCGACGGGCCAGCGGTGTCCTTGAACGGGTCGCCGACGGTATCTCCAATGACCGCTGCCTTGTGGGCATCACTCTTCTTGCCGCCATGGACACCGGTCTCGATGTATTTCTTGGCATTGTCCCATGCACCACCGCTGTTGTTGAGGATGAGTGCCATGAGGATACCGGTGATGGTTGCTACCATGAGGAAACCGGCGAGGGCTTCGTATTTCATGGTGACACCGATCACGATGGGGAACAGGATCACAAGGGCGCCGGGAAGGATCATGTTCTTGAGTGCACCCTGGGTCGTGATATCAATGACACGGGCATAGTCGGGCTTCTTGGTTCCTGCCATGATACCGGGGTCCCTGAACTGGATGCGGACCTCTTCGATAACATATTGCGCAGTCTTGGAGACTGCACGGATGGCGAGGCTTGCAAAGAGGAAGACGAGCATTGCGCCGATGAGTGCCCCGACAAAGACGTTTACATTTGCCAGGTTGACAACATCGAATGCCTTGCCGGTGAGCTTGGAAATGTCAGCCATGTAGGCGTTGAAGAGCAGGAACACCGCGAGGGATGCACTGCCGATGGCATACCCTTTGGTAAGTGCCTTTGTTGTGTTGCCGGCTGCATCGAGCTTGTCCATGCGGTGCCTGACTGCGTCAGGGGCCTGGCTCATCTCGACGATACCGCCGGCATTGTCGGCAATAGGGCCGAAGGTGTCCATGGTAAGGACGTAGGCGCAGACCATCAGCATACCGATGGTTGCAACGGCAGTACCGTAAAGACCGCCCTGGGGGATACCGGTCTGGGTCCCGCACCAGTACGATGCGAGGAGGGAAACCCCGATAAGGACAGCCGGAATTGCGGTGGTCTCGAGACCTACCGAGAATCCCATGATGACGTTGGTTCCCGCACCGGTCTCAGATGCATCAGCAATATCCTGCACCGGCCGGTAGTGGTGGTCGGTATAGTAGAGGGTGACCCTGAGGAAGGCAACGGAAAGGGCAATTCCAATGAAACCTGCAAGGACGAAGTATATCCAGCCGGGTGTTGCACCGAGGAGATAGTAGACTCCGCCTGCGAGGAAGATTGCCGAGATGAAGGCGGTGATATAGTACCCGCGGTTCATGGCGTCCATCGGGTCGGCACCATCAACACCCTTGACGGAAAGGATACCGATCATGCTCGCGAGGAGACCGAGCGAACACATGACAATGGGAAAGAGGATACCGTTGACACCGAAGATCGGGAAGAGCGCGACACCGAGGATCATTGCACCGATGTTCTCGGCAGCAGTGGACTCGAAGAGGTCAGCGCCACGGCCTGCACAGTCCCCGACATTGTCGCCGACAAGGTCTGCAATGGTGGCCGGGTTCCGGACATCATCTTCAGGGATACCGGCCTCGATCTTGCCGACAATGTCTGCACCGACATCAGCGGCTTTCGTGTAGATACCGCCACCGAGCTGGGCGAAGAGTGCCACGAACGAGGCACCAAACGCGAACCCGATGATGACGAACGGAGTTGTCTGCGGGTCTGCACCGAGAGCGATATACGTCAGCGAGACACCGAGGAGTGACATCGAGGTGATGATCAGGCCCGAGATGGCCCCGCCGCGGAACGAGAAGTCAAGTGCCTTCCCGTCGCTGGTCTGGGCTGCTGCTGCCGTGCGGATATTGGTCCGCACCGCAATCCACATGGCAACAACGCCGGCAACTGCACTGCAGGTTGCACCGACGATAAAAGCAGCTGCCGTAGCGAGGGCAATTGCCTGTTGTCCGGTGAAATAATAAATAATAAAGATCACCACTGCAGATACGATGGCAAGCACGGCGATAGTCGAATACTGGCGCTTGATGAATGCTTCTGCACCCACCCGGATCGCATCGGAGACCTCGCGCATCTTGGGCGTACCCTCATCCTGTGAGAGGAGATTACGCGTCAGGATTGCTGCAAGTCCCAGAGCGATGATACATATCGCAATTACGATGAGTAATACAAAGTCGATCATTCACTTGACCTCCCTGCGGTTGCAGGAACTTATTTCCCCATGCCCCGTGCTGCTGTACCGCACAGCATCAGCAACAAAGATGAGAGGATGTTCCTCTGCAACATCAGGTATGATATACTGGTGTCGAGCAGTAATCTGCTCTTTTTTGGAACCAAAGGATGGCGCAACGGTTCCCGGGATATCCCCGATCTTCTCCACAACCCATCCTAAGAGAGTATTAGTGCTTTTTTGGAACATTAAACTTTTATTATTTATTCCGGCTCTGCACCACATTCCGGTTTTATGCCGGCAGGGAAAAAAGTACCCGGTTTTTTGATATTCCGGACAATTTTGTCCGGTTTTTCGGGGTTATCATCATTTTCCCCTATGTATTTCAAAAATATTCGAATATTATACCGGTTTTCCGGCATTTTACCTTCCATGCACAATTCAATATGATTAATAATGCTAAATTCCCATATTCAGACAGGGAGGGTATCTGGTGCAACTTGCGCAACTGTTAATATTTCTCATCCTGTTTCCGCTCATAGCCGCGTTCTTTTTGTTCCTGGCAAAAAAAGACCTGGAACGCGCCTGGATTGTGAAACTTTCCGCACTGGCCATTGCTATTGTCAGTGTCTACCTGTTGATATCGACCTATAACAAGGGGGCCCTGCTGGTCTCTCTCATCCCGGCAGAACCGACCGGCATGCTCATGTTCATCCTTGAGATGCTGATCGCCTTGGCTATCCTGTATCTTGGTATCGTGCACAAGAGGTGGCTCGTCGTGGCTCTTATCCTTGTCCAGTCAGTGGCGATGCTCTACTTTGAACTGGTATATTCCCACGCAATCCATGTGGAGTCGAACCTGTTCATCGACGAGTTCTCCAATATCATGGCGCTTATCGTCGGTATCATCGGCAGCCTCATCTGCGTGTATTCACTCGGGTACATGAAGTTCTTCCATAAAAGCCACCCCGAGATGCCGGACCGGCAGCCATGGTTCTTTGCCGTCATGTTCGTCTTTATTGCCGCCATGTTCGGGCTGGTCTTCTCGAATAACATCATCTGGGTCTATTTCTTCTGGGAAGTCACTACCCTGTGTTCATTCCTGCTGATAGGATATACTAAAACCGAGGAAGCCACAACCAACGCATTCAACGCCCTGTGGATGAACCTGCTGGGCGGGGTTGCATTTGCCGGAGCCATCATCTACCTTGCCATGTTCGGCAACGGTATCATGGGACTTGACGCGCTGCTCGCTTCCGGCAAAGTCATTGCTCTCATCCCGGCAGCCCTTATCGGGTTTGCCGGTCTCACCAAGGCAGCCCAGCTGCCGTTCTCCTCGTGGCTTGTTGGGGCCATGGTGGCACCGA
Source organism: Methanomicrobiales archaeon (assembly GCA_025358115.1). Classification (GTDB taxonomy): domain Archaea; phylum Halobacteriota; class Methanomicrobia; order Methanomicrobiales; family Methanospirillaceae; genus Methanoregula. The sequence goes on from JANYKQ010000033.1 coordinate 3,814, forward strand.
CCCCGGTCTCGGCCCTCCTGCACTCCAGTACGATGGTCAAAGCCGGTGTCTATATTCTTGTACGGCTCGCCCCCATCTTCCAGGCCACCTTCACCGGGTATATGCTTGCCATGGTGGGAGCACTCACCTTCCTGATTGCCTCGGGTATTGCCATTTCGCAGAGCAATGCAAAACGGGTGCTTGCCTATTCCACCATCGCCAACCTCGGTCTCATCGTTGCCTGCGCCGGCATCGGGACCTATGAGGCGATCTGGGCTGCAATCCTGCTGATTGTGTTCCACGCAATCTCCAAGTCCCTGCTCTTCCTCTCAGTCGGGACGGTCGAGCACCGCATCAGGAGCCGCGAGATCGATGACATGAGCGGGCTTATCGTCCGGATGCCGAAGATCGCCGCAATGATGGTGATCGGGATCGCAGGGATGTTCCTCGCACCGTTTGGTATGCTCATCTCGAAATGGGCGGCCATACGGGCGTTCATCGATGTCCCCTACGGCTTTTTGTTCGTCATCATCTTAGCGTTTGGCAGTGCCATGACGGTCTTCTTCTGGGCCAAATGGATGGGGAAGATCATCTCAGTTACCTCTGACAGCAAGAACATTGAAGGGGAGGTTGATCCCCGTGAGTGGGCGGCTCTGGTATCGCTTGCCGGGCTCTCGTTTATAACCACGCTGGTCTTCCCGCTGCTCTCGACAAAACTGCTCGAACCCTTCCTCATGCAGAACTATGGCCACGTGGCCCAGCTCTCGCAGGACAATATCATCATCATGATCCTGATGCTTCTCCTGCTCGTCATCCTTCCGCTGAGCATCCTGATCCCCCAGAGGAAGCACAAGCATGTCGCACCTTACATGGGTGGCAGGACTACGACCGCCGATATGCGGTTCTCCGGTTCCCTTGGGGTCCAGAAAAAGACCGTGCTCTCCAATTACTATCTCCACGAATTTTTCGGTGAGGCGAAACTCAGGCCCGCAGGGATCTGGATCTGTTCGGCTCTCATCTGCATCATGTTTGCAGCCACCGCGTTGCGGGGGGTGATCCTGTGATCAATATTGTCTGGGGAATTGTCTTTGTCCTCATCGCACCCGTTGTCGGAGGACTTATCGCAGGTATTGACCGGAAGATCACCGCTCATATGCAGGGCAGGGTCGGACCGTCCATCCTCCAGCCCTTCTACGATGTAGGCAAGCTCTTCGAGAAGGAACAGACCGTCGTGAACGAGACGCAGACCTTCTATGCAATCTGTTATATCATCTTCATGATCTTCACCGGGGCCCTGTTTTTTGCCAGCGGGGACCTGCTGCTCGTCATATTCGCGCTCACCCTCGCCCAGATCTTCCTTGTGCTGGGTGCGTTTGCCGCCAACTCTCCCTACAGTTATGTCGGGGCAGAGCGGGAACTGCTCCAGATCATGGCCTATGAACCGATGGTGATCCTGACAGCGGTGGGCCTGTTTGTTGCAACGAAGAGTTTCAATGTGAACGAGATCGCTGCCACAACGACACCGCTGATCCTTCTCCTCCCCGGTATCTTCCTTGGTTTCCTTTACGTGCTGACCATCAAGCTGCGCAAATCGCCATTCGACATATCGACATCACACCACGCACACCAAGAGATTGTAAAGGGAGTTACTACGGAATACTCCGGCCCATCACTCGGCCTCATCGAGATTACCCACTGGTACGAGACAGTCTTCCTGCTCGGGTTTGTGTACCTCTTCTTCGGGTTCAACCCGTTGATCGGTGTAGCTGCCGTTATCGTCATCTACCTGCTGGAGATCCTCATTGACAACACCAATGCCCGTGTAAAGTGGCAGTTCATGGTGAAGAGCTCGTGGCTGATTGCCGCGGTCGTGAGTGTGGTCAACCTGGCTGCACTTTACTTCCTGTCGGGAGGCGTTCCATGACCTACCTTGCAAAATCCCCCTGGATCATCCACTACGATGCCTCGAGCTGCAATGGCTGCGATATCGAGATCCTTGCCTGTCTTACCCCGATGTACGATGTTGAGCGGTTCGGTATCATCAACACCGGTAACCCGAAACATGCGGATATCTTTGTCGTGACCGGTTCAATCAATGAAGCGAACCGCGAGGTCATCCAGAACATCTACAACCAGATGCCGGATCCCAAGGTGGTTGTTGCTGTTGGTATCTGTGCCTGTTCGGGAGGAGTGTTCCGGGAATGCTACAATATTGCCGGTGGTATCGACAAACTCATACCGGTCGATGTCTATGTGCCCGGGTGTGCAGCACGCCCCGAGTCCATCATCGACGGGATTGTGACCGCCCTTGGCGTTCTTGAGGAGAAACGGAAGAACCGTGTCAGTTCTCCCATGGTCACGGATCACGATCATAAAGCACATCACAAGCATGCAGAAGGAGGTGCACAATGATGGAACCACAACTCATTACCCCCATTGGTGTCGGGGATGTTGTAACAAAAGCCGAGCAGGCAAAGCGAGACGGCAACCGGCTGGTCCAGATCGGGTGCACGAAGATCGGAGATGACTTCGAGATCATCTATGTCTATGACAAGAACTACCAGATGACCAGCTACCGCATCACGGTGAAGCAGGATGATGAAATCCCCAGCATCAGCGGGGTATACTTTGGTGCGTTTGTGTACGAGAACGAGATCCACGACCTGTACGGCATCCACGTAAAGGGGATCAATATCGATTTCAAGGGTACGTTCTACAAGACGGTAATCAAGCATCCTTTCAGCGTGACCATTGTCAAGGAGGACGACTCATGTCAAAACAAATAACCGTCCCGTTCGGCCCCCAGCACCCGGTGCTGCCCGAACCTCTCCACCTGGACCTTGTGCTTGAGGATGAGAAGGTCGTGGATGTCATCCCGACCATCGGGTACGTCCACCGCGGTCTTGAGAAACTGGTGGAAAAGCGTGAGTTCACGGAGTACGTTTTCATTGCGGAGCGGATCTGCGGTATCTGCAGTTTCATCCACAGCCAGACATATGTACAGGGTATTGAGCAGATTATGGGACTCGAGGTTCCTGAGCGGGCACAATACCTCAGGACCATCTGGTCGGAATACTCAAGGCTGCACTCGCACCTGCTCTGGCTCGGGCTTTTCGCCGACAGTATGGGCTTTGAGAGCGTCTTCATGAATGCCTGGAGGCTTCGCGAGCACATTCTCGATGACCTGGAAGCCACCACCGGTGGCCGGGTCATCCAGGGTGTCTGCAAGGTGGGCGGTGTCAGGAGGGACATCTCCCCGGAGAAACTCGACGAGATGGTAAGGGGGCTCAAGGGTATGGAACACGAGCTCCAGGATCTCTCAAAGGTGTTCCTGCACGACAATTCGATACAGCACCGCTTGAGAGGGATCGGGGTGCTCAGCAAGGAGGATGCCTATCAGCTGGGTGCTGTTGGCCCCTCCGCACGAGGCAGTGGTGTTGCGATTGATATCCGTGAGACCGGCTACGCGGCCTTCGGGAAGATCAATTTCAAACCCGTTGTCGAGTACGAAGGCGACTGCTATGCCCGTTGTGCCGTGCGGGTAAAAGAGATGTTCACGTCGATCGATATCATCGAGCAGTGCGCAAAGAAGATTCCCGACGGGCCGGTTGACATGAAAGTGACCGGTGCACCCGACGGAGAATACTTCTCCCGGGCCGAGCAGCCCCGGGGCGAAGTCATTCACTACATCAAGGGCAATGGCAAGAAGAACCTTGTCCGGCACCGGGTAAGGACACCGACGTTCACCAACATCCCGCCCCTGGTGACACTCCTGAAAGGCTGTGACCTTGCGGATGTGCCGGTGATCGTCCTGACTATTGATCCCTGTATCGGCTGCGCGGAGAGGTGAGGACAGATGAGCTTTTTCCAGATGACAAAGACCGTATTAAAAAACCTCTTCTCCCGCCCGGCTACCCTGATGTACCCGGTAAAACCTGCCAAGAAGACCGATGCCACCCGCGGGCACGTGAAGATCGACCCGACAAAGTGTATCACCTGCCGGATATGCCAGCGCAAGTGCCCGACGCAGGCGATCTGTGTCGATGTCAAGGAAAAGACGTGGGAGATCGACCAGATGCGCTGCGTTGTCTGCGCTGTATGTGTTGATACGTGCCCGACCAAGAGTCTCACCATGGACAACCAGTACCGCCCGGCGATGACTACCCGGGGCGGTCTTGAGAAGTTCACGGTGGCAGGACCAAAGAAGAAGGAACCGGTAGTGGCTGATGCTGCAAAGCCGGCAAAAGAATAATTTCCTTTTTACACGATCGTTTTCACACGAACGAAAACGTCTCAGGGATCAGTGTCTGCAAGTCCACGACAACCGCAAGCGCCGGTGTCGGGTTCACGTTCATCTGGTGCTGGAACTTGGTCTGGGATTGCCAGGTACCGGCATTGATGCCAAGAACCCCCCGGTAGGTCGTGATGCCTTTGATGTGGACATGGCCGGTATGCAGGATCTCAGGCAGCGGATCGATGATCATCCGGTCGATCTTTCCCGCAGCAATCGGGGTCCTGCGTCCATAAGCAGGTGCAAGGTGACGGCGTTGGAGCATCTCCTGCATCATGAGCCCGCTCTGCTCGTAGGATGCCCCGGGGATCAACCCGATCATATCATCGATCGATCGACCATGGTACATCAGGACCCGCACGCCCTGGAGATTGACCAGTGCCGGGTTCTCGACAAGCACAACGTTCTCCGGGAAATTCCTCGTGAATGCTTCGGGTAAGACCGGCTGGGGTTCTGCGCCCCGGACCACGTCGTGGTTGCCCGGCGATACTATGATCTTCATCCGCGAGGGAAGGTCGCGCATCATGGCACCGAAGGCTTCGTACTGCTGGTAGATGTTTTTTATGGTCAGTTCGTTTTCATGTCCGGGAAAAATACCGATACCATCCACAAGGTCACCGGCAATCAACAGGTAGGAGAAATCCGAGTCCGCGAGCCAGTCGGAAAAGCGGTGCCAGCTGTCCGCTAAAAAGGTATCACTGCCCACGTGGACATCGGAGATGAAGACCGCTTTTCCCGGAGTCTCGCTCCTGAACGGGGTGTTGTCGATCCGGATATCCGGGCGGTAGAGGAGCTCGGCAAAGAAGAGTTTCCCGTCGCTGGAGAGCTTCCCCTTAACCCCGATGACCTCGTCGTGGATGATCCGCTCGGCATCGGAGAAGGCCGGGCGATCCTTCCGGAAGAGCACGGGAATATTTGCCGTGGTATCTTCGAGCTCGGCGATCCGGTGCCCGTTTGTGGTGGTCTTGACTTCCGTGACCATGCCGATGATGGTGCACTCTTCCTGCCGGTACCGGTTGGAACGGGTGAGTGCCTCGATGGGCATGGTGCTGCACCGGCTCCGGATCATTCCCCCGAGCCGGGTGTACCGATCGCGGAAGTAGAAGAGGTAATCCCCGGTACCGTTTATGGGCCCGGAGGTGCCGGCAGAGCCGCTGACCACCTCAACGCTGGGATCCGTGAGAAACCGGGTCCCGTCACGGGTTACGGTCATGCCGGGGATGTGCTGTGCCGAGACCACGATCGCATGATCTGGTACTCCGGCGATGATGCGCTCGATCAGGCCGGGTTCACCCAGCTCCAGGATATACCGGACTACATCGGGATGTACCTGCAGTCGCGCATCTAAAAAGGCGAGAGTGATCTGCTGGACATCGAGCATGGTTAGTATATCGTTCACTGAGAAAATATAGGATACCGTTTGGGATCCCGTTCCTTCGGAAATCCCCGCTCTTTCACCGGAATTTAAGGGGGATTTATAGCCCCCTCCCGCACACGTGATCATAACAGGGGCAGCGAATCCATGTATGATGTTATCCAGACTTTTCTCATAGGGCTGGTGATCGGCCTGACCGGTGCCCTTGCCCCCGGGCCCACGCTGGTCGCTACCATCAATGCCTCCATGGCCGGTGACTGGAAGATCGGGCCGAAAGTGACCGCAGGTCATATGATCGCCGAATCCGTCATCTTTCTCCTGATTGTTCTCGGGCTTGCCACGCTCGCCCTCCCGTATACTTCGGCCATTGCCCTGATCGGCGGGGTTGCCCTGATCGTATTCGGGGCACTCACTATCGCGGGAAGCCGGGGGGCAACCCTGAATGGCCCGGTAATGGGAACGGCCGGCAACCCGTATGTTGCCGGGCTGGTCACCAGCGCTGCCAACCCCTATTTCTGGATCTGGTGGCTCACGGTTGGCAGTGCCATGGTGATTGCCGGGCTCACAGGAGGGATTGCCCTTGCCGCAGTCTTCATGGTGGGGCACTGGTGTGCGGATCTCGGGTGGTACACGTTCGTATCAGCCGGTATCTCCCGGGGACGGACCCTGCTCTCCGATCTCTCTTACCAGAGGATAATGGCGGTGTGCGGGATATTTCTGGTCCTGTTCGGGGCATACTACCTCTCGTCCCTTTTTATGCGCTGACCCGTGGTCAAGACCGGTGCGCTATATTAACAAAAAATCCCATACAGTGTAGCAAGAGATGGCTGACAACGACAAATCCCCGGATATCCGCACGCGGATCAACCAGTTCCGCACAAGTGATCACTGGGCAGTATCGCTGGCCCGCGACCTGATCTGGGTAGTTGCGGTTGTCGGCTGCATTGCTATCGCCCTCTTTTTGATCTGCGGCACCTGGCCCGCGGTGGTCACGATCGAGTCCGAGAGCATGGTGCCCAACATGAACGTGGGCGACCTTGTTGTCGTTGTCCAGAAAGACCGGTTCGGGGATCTCCAGACCTGGGATGACGGGAAGGTGTCAGGGTATAAAAAGTTCGGCGATTACGGTGACGTGATCATCTATCGCCCGAATGGTCTCACCGATATGTGGGCTTCGGTCGGCCTCCTCCCGCTCTCGAAGGCGCAGCACCCGATCATCCACCGGGCCATGACGTGGACGGAATCAGGGCAGCCCGTCCCATCGTATCTCAATATCTACCGGGGGAAGACCACGCCCACCGGGTATCTCCCGCTCACGGTCAGCGGAACCGCAAACGGGTACCAGGTCCTCTCGACCGGTGCAGGCACACCTGCTACCAATTTCACACCCGGGACAAAGGATCTCATCATGAGAAGCCCGGAGGGGAGCTATGTCCTTCCCGCAGATGCCGTGGTCCCGAACTCCGGTTATGTCAGGAATACCAATACTACCGCCACGCATGGCGGGTACATCACCAAGGGTGACAACAACAACTTCAGCGACCAGGGATACCTTACGATTCCCGGGACAGGAACCCTTGAGCCTGTGAAGAAGGAGTGGGTTGTCGGCAAGGCGCTCTTCACCGTGCCCTATGTCGGTCTTCTCCCGCTCCACATCGGGGAAGTGATCATTGTCGTCATCGTCCTCATGGTGCTCCATGAACTCTACCTCCGCAGGAAAGAGGAAGGGACTGCGGTAAAACCCCAGAAGAAAACCGGAAAGAAACAACGGTGATGAAGATGACAACCGCAAACATACCAACCCTGCTGTCCGATGTGCTGGCGGGTCACCGGCTCTCCGGGCCGGAAGCAGAATCTCTGCTGAATACCCGGGGATCCGATGTTCTTAAGATTCTTGCGGCTGCCGATGCGACGCGGGAACGCCGTGTCGGGGATACCGTCACCTATGTCCGGAACCAGAACCTCCACGTGACCAACATCTGCAAGAATCTCTGCGGGTTCTGCGGGTTCGGGAGGAAGGCAACGGACGAGGGGGCGTACTGCCACGACAAGGCGGGGATCCAGGTCCAGGCAAAGCTGGCCTCCGAGCGGAAGGTGACCGAGATCTGCCTGCTCTCGGGAGTGCACCCCGGTTTTACGCTGGATACGTTTGTGGACCTGATCCACTGGGTGCACGAGGCAGCGCCCGGTGTTCACGTCCACGCGTTCAGCCCGGATGAGGTTGCCCACGCGGCACACCGGGGGAAGATTACAACGCCGGAAGTACTCGCCCGGCTCAAGGAGGAGGGGCTTGGCACCATCCAGGGAACCGCGGCCGAGATCCTCGTCGATTCCGTCCGGCAGGTGATCTGCCCCCGCAAGGTGCCCACCGCAGACTGGGTCCGGATCATCAGGGAAGCGCATGGGATGGGCCTGCGGTCAACGGCAACCATCATGTACGGGTCGTACGAGACTGCTGCGGACCAGGTCGAGCACCTTGGCATCCTGCGCACGATCCAGGATGAGACGCACGGTTTTACCGAACTCGTTACCCTGCCGTATGTCCACACCAATACGCCGCTGTTCCAGCAGGGGATCGCCCGGGCCGGGCCCACGGGCAGGGAAGACCTCCTGATGATCGCAGTCTCCCGGCTTTTCCTGGACAACTTCAACAATATCCAGGTTGCATGGGGAAAAGTGGGCTTAAAGATGACCCAGCTCGCCCTTCTCTCGGGCGCCAATGACCTCGCCGGGACCATGTTCACCGATGATGTGACCGGCGATGCCGGGGCATCCGGTTCGGATTACCTGGATCCAAAGGATATGGAGCGGATCGTCACGGATATCGGGCGAAAACTCCGGCAGAGGACCACGCTGTACGATCTCGTATGAGACCCAAGAAAAAAAGGGAAAATTAAAAAACTTTTTTTTATCTCTGGTGGAGATCAGAGGAGTTCGAGCGCAGCACGCCCGGTCATGCCGTTCTTGATCCCGCGCCCCATGGCGGAGCGGTTGGCTTCCTTGACGATCCCTTTTAAGAGATCGTCGGTGTCGACAATGGACGGGCCGACGGATGGCCGGACCTTTACTGCGGGATAACTGAACGAGTCGAGCGCCGCGACATCGAACGCGCCGCACCCGATCATTCCAATGTCTGTCTTTATCGCGACAAGGTTCGCCGGGCCAAGGGGAATAATAAATCCCTTGGCAATTTTTCTGGTCAGATGAATGTCTACCTGGTGCATATCTCTCCAGCATTCATGGTTGTCGTGAGGGAATAATAATCATGTGGCATGGGAATACCATACAATCACAATAATTCGTGCATTCCGGACCGGAAATTGCATGGAGTAGATCATGGATCAGAACCTTCAAACCCTGCTCAGGGATGTGAAAAACGGCCACCGGCTGAGTGAAGATGAATGCCTCAGGCTGTTTTCCGTTCGTGACCGGCAGATCTGGGAGATTGCTGCTGCGGCCGATGCAATGCGGGAGCAGCGTGCGGGCCCCGCGGTGACCTGGGTCCTGAACCAGAACATCAACGTGACCAACCTCTGCGTGAATACCTGCGGGTTCTGCGGCTTTTCCAAGAAACCCGGCAACGAGGGGATCTATTTCCACGACAAGGCAGAGATCCAGAAGAAGGCGGCGCTGGCAAAGTCCCGCGGTGTATCCGAGATCTGCACGGTCAGCGGCCTTCACCCGGCTTTCACTGCGCAATCCTATATCGATGTCTACCGGTGGATCCGTGAAGCAGCACCGGGGGTCCACCTCCATGCAAGCAACCCGATGGAAGTTGCCTATGCGGCAGAAAAGAGCGGGATAAGCACCCGGGATGTCATGATTGCCATGAAAGAGGCCGGGCTGGGTTCCATGTGCGGGACAGCGGCCGAGATCCTGGTGGATTCCGTGCGGGATGAGATCTGCCACGAGAAGATCCCGACTGCCGAGTGGGTGCGCATCATCAAAGAGGCACACCAGCTCGGTATCCGCACCACTGCCACCATTATGTACGGCCACTGCGAGACGGATGCCGACCGGGTGTGCCACCTCGCGATCCTCCGGGAGATTCAGGATGCCACCCATGGGTTTACCGAATTTGTCCCGCTCTCGTTCATCCACATGAACACGCCAATTTACCGCGCCGGTATCGCCCGGGCGGGAGCAACGGGAAGAGAGGATCTCCTGATGGTGGCAGTTGCACGCCTCTTTTTAGATAACTTCACCAACATCCAGGTCTCGTGGGTGAAAGAGGGGATCAAGATGGCCCAGCTGGGACTTATCGCGGGGGCAAATGATCTCGGCGGGACGATGTTCGAAGAGAGCATCTCGAAAGGGGCAGGGGCGGTCAATACCGATTATCTCGATCCAAAAGAGATGCAGCGCGTTGCTGAGGATGCGGGCAGGCCGCTCCGGCAACGAACAACCCTCTATGAATTGCTCTAGTGGTGTGGCGGGACATTTGCAGATTTAAACACGGGTTACTATGCGAAGACATGATCGCGAGATAACCGATCGCTCCGAGATGGAAACCCTTCTCAACGAAGCGAAGGTGTGCAGACTCGGGTGTGATGATAATGGCATGCCCTATATTGTGCCGGTATCGTTTGGGTACCGGGAGGGGGTAATCTATATCCATTCCGCCCGGGAAGGCCGGAAGATTGCCCTTTTACAGAAGAACCCAGAATGTTGTATCGAAATCGATGAATGCCGGGGAGTCCTGCGTAATAGTAATCCTTGTAATTATGAAATGAACTATCGGAGTGTCATCTGCCAGGGAAGAGCGCATTTCATTACCGATCCCGAGGAGAAACGTGAAGGGCTGAACTGCATTCTGCAGCATTATGGTGCAGAACCCCACCCCTTCACCGAAAAAGAATTGAAGAGCGTCTGTGTGATCAGGGTTGATATCGCAGAAATGACGGGGAAAAAATACGGCTGATCTCCTCAGCGGTGATCCTTCCTGACCAGCCGGATGATCTTATCCCCGATCTTCTGTGCTTTCTCCACGGCTTCCGTATCGGTGAGCACTTCGCCCTCGTGATACCCGTTGCCCTTGACCGAGCCCAGTGACGAGAACTCATGGGTGCTCAGGAACCCCTCCAGCGTCTGGATCGTCCGGCTGGCACCTTTGTTTGCCTGGACAGCGACGGCAACCCCTTTTCTCCCCGCCATCTTCCGGTCATGGTAGAGGGAATAGGTGCGGTCGATGAAATTTTTCAGGTGACCACAGACATCGTAATAATACGTGGGCGACCCGATCACGAGCACATCACAGTCAAGTATCTTTTTGGCTATTGAGTCCCAGTCATCGTTCTCGATCACGCACCACTTCTTCTCCTTGCACTTCTCACAGCCCAGGCACGGGTGGATCTTCTTTCCTGCAAGCGAGACAAACTCGGTTTTGAGCCCTGCTCCATGACAGCGTTCGAGAATGACATTGACAAGGTCTGCCGTGTTGCCACCCTTGCGCATGCTTCCTGAAATCCCCAGCACTTTCATATGCTATCCTTTGCGCCCGGGTTCATGATGGTTTTGGTCATTGGCACGAGCCCGAGATGGCGGAACGCAGAAAGGATCTCATGCTGTGGATCGGATTTCCGGTAAAAAAGATGGGAGGTGCAGGTGCAGTCACTGCACCCGAACTTTGGAATCCCTCCCGTGTCCAGCTCATGGGCAAGCCGGCATTCCAGGCGATCGTCCGTGACAGCATAGACCGCGTATACAAGAGAAAAACAGGAGGATGTGTGAAGATAGTCCACATGCCATTTCGGGCGCTTGTCCCGCAGTTCGGAGAGGCTGATGTGGCGCTCAAGTCGTATCAGCCCTCCGCTGCCTAAGGCGGACCCGACGTAGCAGTGCCAGCCGGGCCGGAACGGGATATCCCCGAGTGCACCGATCCTGACCGTGCAGCCGGGATTCTTAAAAACGAGACAGTAGATTCCCTTATCCATAACCGCTCTTGATCAGGCTGAGTGCAGCAGCGATATGCCGTCTCCCGTTCTCTTCTACCGGTGACCCGTGGCCCGGGAAGAGCCCTTCAACATCGAGCGGTGCCAGCCGTTCGAGCGATCGCTGGAGTTGGGCCCGGCTCCCGCCCGGGAAATCATAGCGCCCGAAGGCCCCGTCGGTAAAGACCGTATCGCCGCTGATAAGGAGCTGATCTTTCTCGCTGAAAAGGCAGATGCAGCCCGGTGTGTGGCCCGGCGTGTGGATGACGGTGAAACCCCCGATGATATCCCCGTCTTTGAAGGTGATATCCGGCAGGATGCCCGGTGAGCGGGCGCCGAAATGCATCGAGAGGCTCTGCGCATCGTCCACCAGCCCCCGGGCATCGCTCGTGTGGATCGCGACTTTGGCTTTGCACATGTGCGCGATCTCCTTTACCCGGGCTGTATGGTCGAAGTGGCAGTGGGTGAGGACAATGGTCTCGATCCGCTCCTTGTAGGGTGCTACCGCCATGGGCATGACCCCGGCATCCACGAGAATATTTCCCACGATATAGGAGTTTGCCCAGACATCACCGTTTGATAACCACTCGACCTGCATGCACAATAATAAGGACTCCGCACAGATGTTTCTTATGGATTTGCTGGTCCGCAGGAGTTCCCGCGGTGTCCCGGAAGAGGTGGCTGCGGCAGCCCGCACTGAGGGTATGGATCCCGCCCGCATGGCACGACTGGTTGCGGCCGGCAGGATTGTCATCCCCACGAATCCCGCCCGAAAGCACCCGCTGTGTGCGATCGGCCAGGGATGCACTGTTAAGATCAATGTGAATATCGGGACATCGGGCTCCCGGTGCGATATCGCGATGGAGGAGCAAAAGGCCAAAGCAGCGCTCGACAACGGTGCCGATGCCATCATGGATCTCTCGACCGGTGGCGATCTGGTCGCGATCCGGAAGAAGATGCTCCTGCTCGATACCACGGTCGGGACCGTGCCGGTGTACGAAGCGGTGCGCCGGGCCGGCAATGCGGCAGATGTAGACGGCGACCTGCTCTTTAAGGTCATCCGGGAGCACTGCCAGCAGGGTGTGGACTTCTTAACCCTCCACTGCGGGGTAAACCGGCAGGCCCTCGCGGCGCTTAAGAGCGATCCCCGCCTGATGGGGGTCGTGAGCCGGGGTGGTTCGTTCCATTGCGCGATGATGATGCAGCGCGAAGAGGAGAACCCGCTCTATGCCGAATACGATTACCTGCTGGAGATCCTCGCGGAATACGACGTAACCATCAGCCTCGGGGACGGGATGCGCCCCGGCTGTTTACAGGATGCCGAGAAGCTCGCGAAGTCGGTCGAGTACATCACGCTCGGAACGCTGGCAAAGCAGGCACACGTAAAGGGGGTCCAGCGGATGATCGAGGGGCCGGGTCACATGCCGCTCGACCAGGTGGGCTACAATGTCAAGATGATCAAGGAGATCACCGACCATGCCCCGCTCTACCTGCTCGGACCGCTGGTCACGGATATCGCGCCCGGCTACGACCACGTGGTTGCGGCCATCGGGGGAGCAACGGCCTGCCTCAATGGCGCTGACTTCCTCTGCATGGTCTCGCCCAGCGAGCACCTCGCTCTTCCGGATGTTGCGGACATCATCGAGGGGACCCGGGTGGCAAAGATTGCTGCACATGTCGGGGATACCGTCCGGAAGCACGAGGGCTGGAAGATGGAGCGCGAGGTGCAGATGGCGGAAGCCCGGCACGAGCTGGACTGGGACGAGCAGTTCCGGCTGGCGCTCTATGGGGAGCATGCCCGGAAGATCCATGAGCGGGATGGCGAGACGGAGACCTGCTCGATGTGCGGGGATCTGTGTGCGGTCAAGATGGTGAATGAGCTGTTCGGGACCGATAAGAAGTGCAAAGGGAAGGGGAAAGGGGAATAAACCTCAGACCCGGTTTTTTTTAATCAGTAACCTGCGGATTTTTCGCCTTTGAAAAAAAATAACATCGGATAATTCTATCATCTATACTAAGAGAGATGCATCACCTTGTCGAGCAGCAGTCCGTCCCAGAACATGCGGTCGTTTGACGAGATCCGGCAGGACCTCCGGTCACACCTGCCGGAACTCCGTAAACAGTATGGTGTTACCTACCTGGGGATATTCGGTTCCTACGTAAGGGGCGAGCAGAAAAAGACAAGCGATGTGGACATTCTTGTCGAGTTCGACCGCCCGGGGACTCTCCTTGATTTTATCCATCTCCAGAATGATCTCATTGACCTTCTTGGCGTCAGGGTGGACCTTGTTGAAAAGAACGGGCTCAAACCGGCGATCAAACCCTTTGTGCTCGCAGAAGTTGTGCCGGTATGACCAGCCCGATGGTTCCTGCGACAACACCGTTTTTAGTCCGGCAATGGAAGTGCACGAAAATAGACAAAATCGTGCATTATGATGTTAAAAATGCACGAAAATCGTTTGGAGTCCGGACTGTATTGTGCAATATCTTATTCTTGCAGAGATCCGATCTCTCTCATGTCAGAATATGCAGACTAACGAGATCGATGAAATATACAAAAAGGTACCGCTGGATAAGATCCCGTGGAACATCGAGACACCCCCGGACGCTCTCACCGGGCTTGTGAAGAGTGGTAAGATCCGGCCATGCAGGGCGGTTGATCTCGGGTGCGGTGCTGGCAATTATGCAGCCTGGCTTGCCGGGCTCGGGTTTGATGTGACCGGTATTGACAGTTCCCCGGCCGCCATACAGATCGCACGTGAGAATGCGGTAAAGAAGGGTGTCCGGTGCACATTTGTTGTTGCGGATCTTCTTGGAGACTCGCCCCCCGTGGAGGGCACGTTTGATTTTGCGTACGATTACGAGCTCCTTCACCACCTTATGCCGGAAGAGCGGGAGGTCTATATCAAAAACGTGCACCGCCTTACCCGCCCGCATGCAGTTTATCTCTCGGTCTGTTTCAGCGAGGATGACCCCCAGTTCGGGGGGGTGGGCAAAACCCGGAAGACGCCCATGGGGACCCTTCTTTATTTCTCGTCCGAAGATGAGATGCGGGACCTGGTATCCCCGCACTTTCGCCTCCTTGAACTAAAGACGGTGGAAGTCGCTGCGAAGTTCGGGGGAACGCATAAGGCGATTTATGTGCTGTGCGAGAGGACGTGAACGGGATTTACGTTGTGTAATGGATTTCTGGCGGATGGAGCGCGAGGTGCAAATGGCGGAGGACCCCCCTCCCGGAAAAGACACGGTACCCCCTCTCTTGCGCGAGACAGGGTACCACCCCCATTGTGCTGAACCGGAAAAAGAAAAAAAAAGATCTGCTTATTCCTTATTGTCCTTCCCGGCAACCGCATCTGCAACCTGCGCCATCGTGACCGGGAGGGTTTTTGTAAACGGGATGGACCAGCCGAAGAGAAGTGCGTCGATGGTTGCTGTTCCCTGGATCGTCACCTGCACGCTGCCCCGGGTGACGAAGGTCGCGAGGGCCCCCACGAGAGCGGCGTTCTGCGAGGTGGTCGGGATGCGGAGGACCGTGCTGCCCTGTGCGGGGATCTTTACCCGCCCGGTATTGCCGGCTGCGATCTCCTGGTTAACGGTACCCGAACTGTACCGGACCGTAAAGGGCAGTTGCCGCAGGGTGATACCGATGAGATTGGGGTTCTCAACGCGGATCATAACCTCAAGCTCAAGAGAGGAGAGCGAGATGGTCCGGACTTTGGCATCCTCAAGAGTGACAACCGGGTCGTGCAGGACGGGCATGATAACAGAGTACGACTGTCCTGACTATAAGCATGCCCGTTATTGCCGGGCTATTTTCTGGCCCGGAGTTCCTGTTCCATCCGGAGCAGAGCTGCCGTTGCCTCTTCATCACTCATGCCCGGATCCTTAAACCGGGTGAACCGCTCGCACACCAGGTCCGGGCATTTCCCACAGTGAGGGAGTCTCTTTTCGTTCACGCAGCAGTCGTAGACCGGGCAGCACTCAACGCCGGCATACACGGTCCAGAACGGTTTTCCCTTCGTTGCTTCGCACCCGGGGCACTCGTTCCCGTGGTGGTCGCACCCGGAGCAGGAGTACCCGCAGACCGTCTCGATCTTCTTCTTTTCCATACAAACAGATTTGGAAATGAGATGATAAATGCTCAAGTCGGAACAGCGAAAGTGAAGCAGAAAAGAGGATGGTTGTTTACTTTTCGCGGACGGTGAAGAATCCCGCAAGCCCCTCACAGGAACGTGAGCGGGTGGAGTTCGGGAACCGGCTCCGTGCGGGATTTTATCCGCTTGATCAGGGCCAGTTCGGCCTTTAACCCCAGCTCCCTGCTGAACCGCTCGGCATGATCGAGCTTGTCAGCGGTGACCGCGTACTTATCCGGGAACGCCTCGGGCGAGGTATGGTACAGGAGCGCCTCAGCGATGAACGTCTGGACGATCCCCCACCGGGAAGAGATCTGGCAGTAGATCTCGAATGCATTTGCAAATTTCGTATCCATATCCCTGGGAAGCGGTGTGTTGCATTTCAGAAGAGCTACCCGGGCGAGCTCGCACTCCCCGATAAGGCCATGGGCAAACCAGCTGATGTTCCGGATTCTCTGGGAAGTTGCCTTCGCCTCATCATATGTTGCGGAGGCAGCAGCAACGTACCCGGCAGCCACCTTCCCCTCCGAACAAAAAGCCCGGGCCCGCAGAAGTTCAGCCTGCTCGGGCAGCAGCCGGAGAAGGCCACGGAACGTTCCGTTACGGCAGGTGCACTCAGATTCCGCATAACAGGTTTCGGCTTCATCCAGTCGCCCGAAGATCCGGTGGACTGTTCCGGTCCTCCGCAGGATATTCCCCCGGAGATCCTGCACATCCGCGTCTTCCTGTTTCGGGTCTGCAATCCCGCAAAGTGCCAGTGCCTGGGCAAATCGTGCCGGGGCATATTGCGTGGTGAGATCACCGCAGTACAGTTCTGCTTCACCGGCCCCAAAGAGGTTCTTTGCCTGGAGAGAAGGGCTGCTCCCTTTGTCCCGGCTCACTTCGAAGAAGGCCTCTTTTGCCCCGGGAAAGTCATTGAGATGGAGCAGGATATGACCTTTGGAGATCCGGGCGTCTGCAAGAATGGCGGGGAGATCCAGCCCAACCTGCCCGGCCCGGTCAACTCCCTGCATAAATGCATCGTATGCCTCCTGGTACCGGTCGAGAATATGGAAGAGTTCTGAATACCAGAAGAAGAACCGGACCTCCCGCTCCTCATCTGGAGCAGTGGCTACGAACCGGAGGAAATCCCGGGCTATGAGGCTGTCGATGTCGCTCTCCGGTACCTTCCCCTCGTAGATGTCTTCGTAGATGCCCTCGAGGTAATCCCCGATTGCTGTCTTGTTGCCGAGTAGCTTCTGGAACACCGCATAGGCTGCTTCTGTCTGGTGACTTCGTTCCGTCCGTTCTCCGGTCGCAGAGAGATACCGTGGGTGGGGGAGGGCTGCATCCCCTTCAGCTGCCATGTGCGAGAGCTGGTGGAGGAGAATGGTGAGATCGAGAAGCCCGCTGGATGGACCCTCCCGGCATTTGATGAGAATATACTGGTTGAATATCCACGGGCGGCGGATGTAATAATACGGGTTTGTCCGTTCGCTGCCAGCCCGGGCAATTATACCCCGGGCGATCAGCACATCCAGCCGTTTCTGGAGGGCGGACTCTGAGATATTCTGGTCCTTTGCCCCCTCATCGGTTGCCGGGTGATCCGATCTATTGATGATATCCAGGATCTGCCGGAGATGGAGTGGCCCGTCATACAGGGCGAGCAGGGTCTCCCTGCCGGCACCTGAGAGGTTCAGCTCGTCTTTTACCATTCGCTGGAACATTGCCCGGTCTGGATACATGGTATACACTAATAGGTCAGGCAGGATCTATAAAAACCCCGACACCCCATACCCGTTGCTCTGTCAGTTGAGTCTGGCGTTATGTGGAAAAATACCCCGTCTTTTTTTCCAAACTCCCCCCCTTTTTATGACCCTGATTGAAACAAGCATGAGACAACAAACCAACCCTCTGGCGGGCGAAATCGGGGATTTTTCAGGGAGTATCCTGCAATGAATGCCCTTCCGATCTTTGATGATGGGGAATCTCTCGCTGGACAGCAGACGTATCGACATACATGACCAGAAAAAACCAACATATACGGAGGATAAAACTATGGAAATTCACCAGAGCACATCACAGGGTGTGACAATAATGGCCCTGATCGGCAGGCTGGATACAAACAGCACTTCGGCATTTGAAGAGAATTGCACGACGTGGATGGCCAGATCGATCATTCTTGACATGAGCAGACTCGAATATATCAGCAGTTCCGGTCTCCGTGTATTACTCCAGATGAAAAGGGATTGTGCAAATAAGAACATCCCGATTGTCATTGCCGGGAGCTATGGGAGTGTCGACAGGGTCATCAGGGTGAGCGGGTTTGAAAATATCTTCCCGCGGTACCCATCAGTGGAGGACGCACTTCAGGCAGTTGCGGCGGGGAGTGCATGATCATGGCGAGCGTGCAGCAGGATACCCCCGGGATATCAGAAAATTTCCGGGCTATGACGGCAGATATGGCCCCCCCGGGTCATACTCCGGCATGCGGACCGGCATCGTACAATGCCCTTCCTGCCATAGACATCCATTGCTTACGGCCGGAAGAAGCAGAAGGGGTTGCACTGCTGATGCATGAAGTGTACCGGGATACCTATCCCAAGAAATATGTGTATGATCCGGAACAGATCCGCAAGAAAAACGCGATGGGAGAGATAGTCCCGGTCGTAGCGACCAGCCCGGAAGGAAGGGTGCTTGCGTACGGTGCGATGAATCCCGTTAACGCATATCCCGAGATCGGTCTGCTGGGTTCCCTTGCAGTATTGCCGGATTTTCGCAGACATGGCCTTGGGGAATTGGTACTCCGGCATCTGTTGAGCTGCAGTGAAGGCAGAGGATTCCGGAGTCTCACGGGTGGTGCATTTACCGTGCACACCCACTCCCAGAAGATACTCCAGAGATATGGATTTCACACAAGTGCCATCATGCTCGGTTCGCAGCCGCAGGAGATATCGTTCCAGGGAATCTCAGAAAACCTGTGCCAGCGGGAGAGCATGGCGTTTCTCACCAAAGTACTCCCCCATGAAGAGTACGGGCTCCAGTACCTCCCCAACAACCACCACGGGATTATACAGGAGATAGCCACGGAACTCGGGTTCCGGATAATTCCTGGCAGTGGGGGAAGGTACGGAGATGAGCCGACTGTTACCGAACTCTCAATAAATTCCGAAACCGGAGCCGGAATGGTATTGATCCAAAGAGTCGGCCCCGATCACCGGGAGATCCTCGCAGGGATAGTCAGGCAACTCCATACGAAGGATGCAAAGAGTATCAGGCTGCACCTTTCACTGAGTGATCCGGGATCACCAGCACTTGCATCCGCAGCAGAAGAGATGGGATTTATTTTCTCGGGAATTCTCCCGGCAAAAGACGGGATTATCCTTCTTCTCCAGAACCTGCATGGAGTTCCCATAGATTATGAACGGATCCACATGGGCAATCCCTTTGGAGAACGGTTGCTCTCTTACATACGGTCCCAAAACCCGATTGAAGAGACCGGTGCCCGTCAGATGATTCAGAATAACTGAAAGGAGGTATAATTATGACACAAATAAAAAAGGCTCAGAAAGTAGTAGTAATCGTGAATGGATTATCTTCAGGAATTTTTCTGGCACCAAGGTTTCAGGCCCGGGGAATTGCCTGTATCCACCTTCTGAGCCATGCGATCTTTCCCGAAGGGATCAAATCAATGAAGACAGCAGATCTGAACAACACAGATTCCCATTACCTGGAGTCCCTGGTTTTTGAAGGGGATTACGATGCAATCATCAACACTCTTAAGAAGTATACCGTTATCGGCGTCATCCCCGGTATGGAGCTCGCTGTACCGCTTGCTGATGCCCTGAGTGAGCGGATGGGCCTTCCGACAAACGGTTCCCGTGGCTCACCGGCACGGCGAAACAAATACCTGATGCAGTGCGCCCTCCGAAACGCCGGCCTGCCCACGAAGCGGTTCCTCTGCACAAACAGCGAAGAAGAAGTGATCAAATGGGCCCGTTCAGAAGGGATAAACGAAGTCGTCATAAAACCGATGAACAGCGCCGCAACAGACGGGGTGAGGTTCTGTACTTCCGATGACGAGATCCGGGAGGCATTCAGGGCACTCATCGGCCAGGAGAACCGTATCGGTGAGATGAACACGGAGGTTCTTGCAGAAGAACGCCTGATCGGAACGGAATTCGGGGTGAACACTGTCTCATGGGATGGTAAACACCGGCTTGCCGAAGTCTGGGAGTACAGTAAAATCAGGGTTGAAGGTGCAGGAAACGTGTATGACTGCACCCGGCTGCATGACTGGCCGGATGCGAAGCTGATGCCCCTCATCAGGTATGCTTTCGGTGTCATCGACGCATTGGGAATCCGTTATGGAGCAGCCCATACCGAGATCATACTTACGGAGAGGGGGCCGCTTCTTGTCGAATCGGGCGCCCGGGTCATGGGGGGGAAGATTCCTCCGGAACTCATCATGCAGTGCGCCGGCCAGTGCCAGGTCGATCTTATGGCCTATGCGTACGTGGACCCGGAGGGATTCCTTGAGCAGGTCGATACTGCCTACAATCTCCGTTGCCACATCATCCGGAAGCATCTCATTGCCGGATGTGAAGGAGTTCCTGAAGGGGAGATCTTTGCGATCGATAAACTTGCAGAGCTCCCGAGCTGTGTCAAGGGGGATTTTGTTCACCTGATCAGTGACTGGTATGTTCACCGGACCGTGGACATGCTCTCCAGCCCGGCAACGGTCTTCCTCCTCCACGAGGACCCGGAGATCATACTGAATGATTACCATACCATCCGTGACTTTGAGATAAACCACGAAAAAGAACTTTTCAGTGTGGGAATTACTTAAAAAAAAACCAACAATACCTGAGCCTGATTAACCATGACAACAGCAGAAGGGGGCAGACCAGCGGATGCTGTACTGGACCCGGTGAAAAAAAAAGGAATCATCCTGATCCTCTATTTCGCGGCATTCGCAACGATGCTCGGGATAGGGACCATAGCCCCGGCCCTCCCGCTCTATGCCCACCTTATGGGAGCCTCAGGTTTCTGGATCGGGATCATCTTCTCATCCTTTTCCCTGTCCCGGACTCTCTTCCTCCCAATATTTGGGAAACTATCAGATCAGCATGGCCGGAGAATGCTCCTGCTTATAGGTCTATCCGGCTATGCAATCTTCTCAGCACTGTATGTGATGGCAGATTCGGTTTTTACCCTCTCCCTGTTCCGGTTCCTCCACGGTATGGCTGCGTCAATGGTCTTCCCGGTCGCGGTCGCCTATGTGGCGGACATTGCTACGGTTGGTGAGGAAGGACAACTGATGGGTGGGTTCAACAGCGCTGCGTTCCTCGGTATGAGTTTTGGTCCCCTGCTCAGCGGTGTACTGATGGATTACATCGGGATCTCCTCGGCGTTCCTTGCACTTGCCCTGATCTCAATTATAACTGCAGGGGTCTGCCTGGTATCGCTCCCCGATTACCGCATACGGCCCCGTCAGCCAACTCCCCTTCTGGAAGTCTTCCGGCACCCGGCGCTCCGTATCCCGATATTCTTCTACCTCGTGTATTCGGTTGCCTACGTGACGTTTCTCATCTACCTGCCGATCATCACCCGGACCATGGGACAGTTTACCGGAACCGAGATCGGAGCCCTGCTTTTTGTCGGGACTGTGACTATGGCCTGCGTCCAGAAAATATCCGGCAGGATTGCAGACACCTTAAACAAATATCTCCTCCTTGCAGCCGGGATATCGGTTATCGCCGTGTCCTGCATTCTTATCGCGTTTGCGGGTAGCTTCTTCGAATATCTCGGTGCGGTGGTTCTCCTCGGATTCGGTTTTGGGATATCATTGACAACGGTTTCGGCGCTTGTTGCAATAGCCGGGCGTGAGACCGGACAAGGTAGTGCAGCAGGAGTGGTCAACATGGCCCAGGGTATCGGCTTCATCATTGTTCCAGCAATCTTTGGTATCGTGATGGACTATTCGGGTGTAAGGAACGTTTTCATCATCACCGCAGTTGTAGCTCTCGCAGCGGCACCATTCCTTCTCTCCGCGGGAAGGAATGCGCTGTCTCCTCTGCCCCAAAATACCACGGTGCCCACGGTAAATAAGCGGCCCCAGGCTTAGTTCGGGTCTATCTCCCATCATCCCGTGACACATAAGGGAACCAGCCTTACTGGATTACACCCAGTGAGATTGTTCTTTCATCAGGCAAAAACCGGGCCGGTTGGAAAAAATCCGCCCTGTTTTTTCCAACATCCCGCCCTTCTTATCCAACCTGGATCAACCTACTGATCAGGCCCGGGACCCCCGGGCAGGATAGAGTAACCATGACCCCACGAAAGTCAAGCCAGGGATTTGAGACCGATGAGGAGTTTTACTTTACCTCTCTCGGAGGTCATGGCAGGGACCCGTCCCTGTTCTCCCTCTGGCAACAGTTCAACGCGACCCCCCTCCCGTCGCTGAGAGCAATGACAAAAAGACCTCTGAAGAGAACAACTGAATGAAACCATCATACATCTCCATCACCTCAAACTCCATGCAATGCCAGCAGGGAAAAACCAAAGAAATCCGATAAGGGCGAATCCCTCACAGGGTTTTCGCCCGCGTTTTCTCGTTATTTTATCCCACTCAGAATAATTATTCATACCCTGCGCCATAATGCCGGATTCAGACCTTGTTGTCCGGTTACGTTCTGAATCGGCTCATCCCCCCAGAAAGAACACTTCAGCCAGTTTCGTCCCTGAGGAATCCTATCCATTAGGGTATTGCTTTACGGTGTTCCAGAACTTTCACTTGACCACAAAGCACTCAAAAGCTCTCTTCCAACCCTTGAGGTATAATGACACTCGATCAGTTTTTTTACCAGGTGTTCGAGTCCCTTCCACGGCAGGGACCCGGGTGTGAGGGTGCGACAAGGAAAGTGTTTTCCTATCTTCCTCCCCTCTCAAAGGACGCGAAGATCCTTGATGTCGGGTGCGGTTCAGGAACCCAGACCCGGGACCTGGCAGCGCTCACCAGCGGCACCATCACAGCAGTAGATAATCACCAGCCGTTTCTGGATTCCGTAAATGCCTGGGTCGTAAAGACAGGTCTTGAAGGGAGGATCCAGACTCATTGCGCTTCGATGGATGCACTGCCCTTCAAACCTGGGCAGTTCGATCTGATCTGGTCTGAAGGAGCCATTTTCATCATGGGTTTTGAGGAGGGACTCCGTGCATGGAAACCCCTGATGAAGAAAGGCGGGTACATGGTCGTCTCCGATGCGGCATGGTTTGAACCCAATCCTCCTGAGGAACTGGTCCAGTGGTGGGAGAAGGAGGGGGGCATTCCCAAAACAGAGGATCAGCTCAGGGAAAAGGTCAGGAACGCAGGTCTACGTTCCATTGCCACATACCGGCTGCCTGAAGCCGGCTGGTGGGATAATTATTATGTCCCGATGCTGGCCCGGATTTCAGATATGAGGAAAACGCATGGATCTGATCCAGCCTGTGTTGCCATCCTCGACACTCTTGAACACGAGGTGGAGATGTATCAGAAGTACAAGCGGTATTACGGGTACACGTTCTTTGTGATGCAGAACGGGTGACGTCATCGCAAAAGGGTTCGGGGAGATCTTCAGAAAGGGACATCCCCCATCTTCTCATGCCGACCACTATTCTGAAATATCGGCACATCCATCCGGAACATAACGATACCCATGGACCTCGATACAGACATCAGGACCCTTGCCCTCTCTCTCGGTGCGGACTATTTCGGTGTGGCAGATCTCTCATCGGCGCATGATTTTATTCTGGCGCAGGGTGGGGAACGGGTTGCCCGGTACCCGAGAGCAGTCACGATCGGCATGAGATTGCTAGACAGCCTCGTAGACCTCCTTCCCGATGACGACAAGGCGGCAGCAATTCTCTACAAACACAACAGTTATGATGTAGTCAACATCACCCTTGACCAGATTGCGCTCCAGGTGGCAAACACATTGCAGCGGGCAGGGTTCGATGCGTTCCCCATCCCGGCCTCAAAGCGGACGGACGATGAGCATATCAGCGGTATTTTCTCCCAGAAACTTGCAGCGCACCTTGCAGGGCTGGGCTGGATCGGTAAAAGCTGCCTGCTGATCACCCCCAATCACGGGCCCCGGGCCCGGTGGGTCACGGTCCTCACCGATGCCCCGCTGGAGCCGACCGGCACACCCATGGGCCCGCGGTGCGGTGAGTGTACGGCATGCGTGGATATCTGCCCGATTCATGCATTCACCGGGCGGACATTTTCTCCCGATGAACCCCGGGAGGCACGGTACGATGCGGCAGCCTGCGACCGGTATTTCAAAGAAATGGAAAAATCCCGGGGTGTAGCTGTCTGCGGCCTGTGCCTGTATATCTGCCCGCACGGAAGGAAGACCGGAAAAAGGAACCATCAATAAGCGCGAATTTTTGTTCTTCTGGTTAATCGGATCAAAAAAGGATTGTGAGAATTACTGTCTTATCAGTTTCAGGATACGGACCGCCAGCCACGCTGCATTATCTCCGTTGTCCACACCAACGTCCGGTATTTACCGATCAGCCATTTCCATAAGCGCACGGGTCACGGTCGCAATCACAGTTATCCACACCCGGGTTCTGACAATCTATTCCTGTGCCCGGACACTGAGCGCAAAATTTCCACCCATATTTCTCATGATACCGCATTGACACATCCATTTCCTCCAAAACACATTTCTGGTAATCGCATACCCGGTTTGTCGGGCTGTGAAGAGCCTTCTGGTCCGGCTGGACGACCGCGAAATAATACACACCGGCAACAATACTTCCAACAACCGACAGGCAGATCATGAAGAGTACGAGCCGGGCAAGCGGGGTTTGTAGTGAACCTGTCATGAAACCATCCCCAATACAATCCTGTTATGTCGCGGACGGTATAAAAAAAGGCTGAAATGGATCTCACGGATCTTTCTCTGCCTGACGCGTCGTCATCTGCGTTCGTGCTGCCGGCAGGGCAAAAAGTTACTTCTTCGCCAGCTTCAGGATACGGACTGCCAGCCACGCCGCATTATCTCCATTGTCTACCCCAACGCATGCGACCGGGACTCCTTTGGGCATCTGGGCGATCGAGAGCAGGGCATCCATACCATTCAGTGTCCCGCTCACCGGAACACCGATAACCGGTTTGTCGGATTTTGATGCAATTACGCCGGGGAGCGCTGCAGAAAGGCCGGCAATCGCGATGAAAATTTTCGCATTGCTGGACTTGATATATGCATCCAG
This sequence comes from Methanomicrobiales archaeon, assembly GCA_025358115.1. Classification (GTDB taxonomy): domain Archaea; phylum Halobacteriota; class Methanomicrobia; order Methanomicrobiales; family Methanospirillaceae; genus Methanoregula. The sequence continues at coordinate 28,765 of JANYKQ010000033.1, forward strand.
CTTGTCAGGATCGCGGTGAGCGGAGATGATCTGGGCGTCATACGACACCTTGTTCTCGTCAAGGACTTTTCTTACCTTGTCGGTAATTGCTGCATCCGATGCGGATCCCGATATGATAGCTACGTCAGCCATACTTGCCATCCAAACATATATTGTGCCTTTATAGATATACTATGAGCAGATCCACATGGAAAAAGAACTTCTCCTGATGCTGCCAGGCCCGGTACCAATGCCGGAACGGGTCAGGCTTGCAATGATGCGGCAGGCAATAAACCACCGCAGCGCCGAGTTCGGTGCAGCGTATGCCGATTGTGTGCGGGTCCTCAAGACCGCCTTTGGAACGACAAACGATCTCATGGTCATCAGCGGGTCCGGCACGGCCGGTATGGAAGCCGCGATTGCCAATGTGGGAAAGGACAAGGAGATCGCCTGTATCGTTAACGGGAAGTTCGGCGAGCGGATGCTGAAGATCAGCCAGCGCTACGGAAAAGCCCACGAGATCAAGTCCGAGTGGGGAACCCCTGTTGACCTTGCAGCCCTGGAAGCCCGGCTGGAGCAGGGCGCCCAGGTAGTCACGCTCGTGCACAACGAGACCTCCGTTGGTATCAAAAACCCGGCGCAGGAAGTCGGGAAGCTTGCAAAGAAGCACGATGCCCTGTTCATCATGGACGGTATCACCTCCATTGGCGGCGACACGGTTGAAGCTGACAAGTGGGGCGTTGATATCGCCATCACCGGCTCGCAGAAATGTTTTGCCGCACCAGCCGGTCTTGCGATGGTCTCGGTGAGCAGCCGGGCGTGGGAGCGGGTTTGCAAGAGCCCGCCCTATTACCTCGACCTTGCCGCGTACAGGAAGAGTGCCTCGGGAACGCCGATGGAGACGCCGTATACCCCGGCAGTCCCTCTCTTCCTGGCGCTTCGCGAAGCCTGCCTCATCATCGAAGAGGAAGGTCTCCCTGCCCGGATTGCCCGCCACCAGAAGATGTCGGGGGCTGTTCAGGCCGCAGCAAAGGCATGGGGCCTCTCCCTCTTCCCGAAGCTCGACGCGAAACACGGGTATTCCTCAACGGTTACTGCGGTTGAGTACCCCGCCGGCGTCAAGGATGACGAGATGCGGGCGACCATCAAGAAGATGGGCATCGTGATTGCCGGCGGGCAGGATCACCTGAAGGGGAAGATCTTCCGTATCGGCAGCATGGGTGCAGTCAGCGCACCGGAGATTCTCGCGACCCTTGCCGCAACACAACACGCACTGAAGAAGTCCGGGTTCAAGGTACAGGGCGATGGCGTTGCTGCAGCCTGCGAGGTGCTGGGATGAAGGTGGGCGTAGCCGATACCACCTTCTCACGCGTCAACATGGGAGCGATCGCCATCGACGAGCTCAGGAAGCACGCGAGCGTGGCGATCGAGCGGTCAACGGTGCCGGGGATCAAAGATCTCCCCGTTGCCTGCAAGAAACTTATCGAAGAACGACGCTGCGATATCGTGATGGCACTCGGGATGCCGGGCGGAAAAGAGAAAGACCGGCTCTGTGCCCACGAGGCATCGCAGGGACTCATCACCTGCCAGCTCATGACCAACACCCACATCATAGAGGTGTTCGTGCACGAGGATGAGGCAAAGGATGGAAAAGAGCTGGCATGGCTTGCCGAGCAGCGTACCCGCGAACACGCGGTGAATGCCGTCAAACTCATCCTCCGTCCGCGGGACCTGGAGAATGAAGCCGGTACCGGCCAGCGACAGGGATTTGAAGATGCCGGCCCGGCCCGCCGCTAAAGAAAAAATCAGAAACGTACGGGAACAGAAGCGTACGGGTTTATGAAGTTCAATAAAAAAGAGATGATCAGCTATGTGTGACACACAACCAATAAAACTCGGATTTGTTGTTGCGGAATTCAACCGCGACATTACGTACATGATGGAGATCGAAGGCAGGGAACACGCCGCATTCCTCGGCGCAGAAGTAACGGAATGCATCTATGTGCCGGGCGCGTACGACATGCCGCTTGCGATCAAGAAGATGCTCCAGGCAGGAAAAGTCGATGCAGTCATCACGATCGGGTGCGTGATTGAGGGTAATACCCAGCACGACCAGATTGTCGTGCAGCACGCAGCAAGGAAGATCATCGACCTTTCGCTGGAGTTCGGCAAGCCCGTAACCCTTGGCATCTCCGGGCCCGGGATGACCCGGCTTGAAGCGAATGAGCGGATCGATTACGCAAAACGTGCCGTTGAATCTGCCGTCAAGCTTGTCAAGCGATTGAAATGAGACCGCTCTCGGAAAAGATTGCCGGTGTTGTCGAGTCGGCAACGATCGCTATCTCCAACAGGGCCAAGAAGATGCAGGGGGAGGGGATCGATGTCATCAGCATGTCGATCGGCGAGCCCGATTTCGATACTCCCCGGCACATCACGGATGCCTGCATCGCTGCCCTGAACGGGGGCCAGACGCATTATGCCCCGAGCAACGGCATTCCCGAACTGACAAGTGCCATTGCCGAGAAGATCGTCCGGGAGAATAAATTCCCGTGCACCCCCCAGCAGGTGATCGTTGCCGGCGGGGCCAAGCAGGCCATCTACGAGGCATGCGAAGCCGTCCTGAACCCCGGCGATGAAACCATCATTCTCACCCCGGCGTGGGTCTCTTACGAGCCCTGCGTCCAGATCGCCGGTGGGAAGGTCGTGAAGCACGCGATCAATGCAAAGACCTTCCAGCTCGACGACTCCCTTCTCGAACGGGTGAATGCAAAGACCAAGATGATCGTGGTCAACTCACCGTCGAACCCCACGGGTTCCGTCTTCGACATGAAGTCAATGAAGCTCGTTGCGGACCTCTGCACGGACTATGACATCTATGCCATGTCCGATGAGATCTACGAGAAGATGGTGTACGGGAAGGAACACATCTCGCTTGCCGCGATCGGTGACATGGCGCAGCGGACCATCACCATCAACGGGTTCTCGAAGGCCTATGCCATGACCGGCTGGCGGCTCGGGTACGCGGTTGCCCCAAAGCAGATCATCACCGAGATGTCCAAGGTGCAGCAGCACACGATCAGCCAGGCCACTACCTTTGCGATGTGGGGCGGAGTCGCGGCGCTCAAAGGCGACCAGCAGTGTGTTGAAGCAATGCGCCTTGAGTTTGACAAGCGGAGAAAATACGTAATCTCCGAACTGAACCTGATGGGATACGAGACGGCACCGGCGGACGGGGCCTTCTATGCGTTTGTCAAAGTCAGCGGGGATGATATGGAGATTGCTACCCGCTGGCTTGAACAAGGTCATGTGGCGGCAACCCCGGGGAGTGCTTTCTATGCCCCCGGGTGGATCCGGCTGTCGTACGCAACCTCGATGGACCGGCTCAAGGAAGCGATGGGACGGATTAGAAGGGTTGGGTAAAGAAGAGATATTTCAAATTTCCATGACAAATTTTTGTTATTAATGTTGTTTCTTTCAAAAAATTTTAGAAAGATGATTGTGACAATCAATTTAAAATTATTTTTAATCGTACAAAGTTTTGTGAAAAATTATTGATTAACCGAGGAATTATGAGGTTTTTTTCCGAGCTTTTTATCACTACGTTGCCTCTCCTGGAGATAATATGAACGAGGGTGCACAAAATTAAAAAAAATACAGATATCCATTGCAAGTATAAACCACTCTAGATTCCCATGCAATTCGAAAATTCTCTCCACGTTCATTTTTTTTCTTGGTGTATAATCATGAATCAGGGTATGTCTTAATTCGAGATATTCTTGCATTAATGGGTACCAATCAGAACGAATAGACATGCTATATTTTTTTAATTTTTCTGGAAATTTCGGTTCGCCCCGATAAAAATTATTATTGTTCAATAAATCGAAGATTTTTTCATCAACTATCACTGAAAACACTTTGTTAATATTATCAAGATTTTGAAAATTCTGACAACCAAGAATGATTTCAGAAATTTTTATTTTGTCATTGGTGATGATAATGAGATCGTCTAGAGTAAATGTTCTATCAACCAACTTTGCTTTTGCGCAGCGTTGAATTAATTCAGTATCCTCCTTTAAAAATTCGAAAACCTCGCAAAAAACATCTTTAAAATATACCTCAAATGCAGATATATCGGAAATCACAAATTGTGATAATGCTTCTCTAACAGTTGCACTATCTCCAAAGGTGGCCAATGTTTTTTTAAGAAATTTTTCTGACTTTGATGTTTTTAAACGAAAGTTATGATATGGTCGATCTTGCCTATATTTCATATTTTGACGTGACTTTTGAATTTTTGAATACACTTCATGTTGTACCATTTTTCTTCAATTGCGTTATCAAACCATTAACTTTTTCAGTTAATTTTTCTAGGACACAATTGTTTGTAGAGATCCCATTCCCCCTCCACGACGATAAAAAATCCGGGCCCGTATCGTGCCCCGTTGTACGAGTTTTGCCTCACCCCCCCTTTTAGCAGAGGCAATGGATCGGAAAAACGCGGTAATCCTCCCGGAACAAATCCCCATTCTCCGGCGGGAATCATTGAGGCAATGTGTAGCAACGTTCTGTTGGCATCCGCCCGGAGCACACCGGCATCCACAAAGCCCTGCGGCCCGGGAGGGGGTATCCGGCCTTCGGATCGCGTAGCGGCTGCTCTCAAAGGACCGGTCTCCGTGCCGGGAAAAATCAATCGGCATCCGGGGAGAGGAGTTCTGATACCAGGCTACGGATCTCCTGCATTTTCTCCGGTTGCACGATACCAATGGTGTCGCAGATGAGATCTTTTTCAAGGGCATAGATCCCGTCAGCCTGCACGAAGCTTGGATGATCCAGCGATCCGGTACTGAGATCGGCGCTTGTCAGGCTGACCGCCATCATCTTTGGTTTCCGGGTCGTGATCTTCATGACGATCACGTCCCGGGAGATCCGGTTATACCGGGAGTTGCTGACAACAAGTGCCGGGCGAACCTTGGACTGTACCTGGTTGGAATAGGAAAAATCCACAAGTATGAGGGATCCTTGAGCCGGCTCAGTCATGCGCCAGCCTTCGCTTTGCGTGTTCCTTCCACGCATCGTCCGGGTTTTCGTAATCGATCTCGATCCTGGCTTTACGGAATATGATCTTGTCCTTATCCGAGGAGATAGTCAGGTAATCCCCGTCCTTGATACCGAGATCCGACCGGATCTTTTTGGGGAGGGTGATGAGTCCCTTGGACGATACCTTGACTAATGTAGTGTCAGGCATGGATGTTCACAACTTAGATTATAAGATTCTTAGATTATTAGTTTTACGGGGATCCCCCGGATTCCCTGCCCCCCCTTCTTAGGAAACCCCCTCCCACGACGATAAAAAATCCGGGCCCGTATCGTGCCCCGTTGTACGAGTTTTGCCTCACCCCCTGTTTTGGCAGAGGCAATGGATCAGAAAAACGCGGTAATTCTCCCGGAACGAATCCCCATTCTCCGGTGGGAATCAGTGAGGCAATGTGTAGCAACGTTCTGTTGGCATCCGCCCGGAACACACCGATATTGGCAAAGTCCTGCGGCCCGGGAGGGGGTGTCCCGGGCCGGGGGTCAGGCAGATCCCCGCAACTCATTTCTAGGGTTCCGCTCCACCATTATCTACCGGAATATGAAACGGCGGTTTCCTCTTGCCACATCCCCAGCCGCCATTTCAGGAGATGAACATGAAGAAGAACGCTGACAAATCCCGGGAAGAAACCCTTGACCCGGAAGACTGGGAAGCCATGCGGGCACTGGGCCACCGCATGGTTGACGATACGATGGATTATATCAGGACGATACGGGACCGGCCGGTCTGGCAGCATGCCCCGCCGGAAGTAAAGGCCCGGTTTGAAGGCCCGCCTCCGGCCGGCCCCGAGTGTCCGGACGAGGTGTACCGGGAGTACATCCGCTCCATCCTCCCGTACCAGGTTGGCAACAGCCACCCGCGGTTCTGGGGCTGGGTTGCGGGATGCGGCACCGTCATGGGGACGTACGCCGAGATGCTGGCAGCGTCAACGGACGCGGTCAGCGGGTCTTTTGCCTACATGAGCAACAACTACGTGGAGATGCAGGTGGTGGACTGGTGCAGGACACTCCTCGGTTTCCCGCTAGGCACAAGCGGCCTCATCACGAGCGGCTGCTCGTCTTCCACCCTGATCGGCCTTGCCGTGGCCCGGAACACCATGGCCGGGTACGATCTGCGTGCAGAGGGGATGCACGTGTCCGGGAAGCAGATGACCCTGTACTGCTCGGACGAAGCCCACTCATCGGTCCAGAAAGCGGTCGAGCTGCTCGGGTTCGGGAACAACGCGCTCCGCCGGGTCCCCGTGAACGATTCCCTGCAGATCGATATTCCGGCCCTGCGGGAGATGATCGCAGCCGACCGGGCCAGGGGATGCCACCCGGTCTGCATTATCGGGGCTGCCGGTACCACGAATACCGGGGCAATCGACGATCTCAATGCCCTGGCGGATATCTGCGCAGAGGAGCGGTGCTGGTTCCATGTCGATGGTGCATTCGGTGCCTGGGCAGCCATTGCCCCGGAGTACCGGCACCTTGTCTCGGGCATGGAGCGGGCGGATTCGCTCGCGTTCGATCTGCACAAATGGATGTACCTCGCGTACCCCATCGCCTGCGTCCTGGTCCGGGATGCTGCCCATCACCGCAATGCTTTCTCCCTGACCCCCACCTACCTTGCCCACGGCGAAGGCGACCGGGGCCTGACTGGCGTGGACGTGCCCTGGCTCTCCGATTACGGGTTCGAGCTCTCGCGGGGGTTCCTTGCCCTCAAGGCCTGGATGACGATCAAAGAGCAGGGTACTGAAAAGTACGGGCGGCTGATCCAGCAGAACATTGACCAGGCGCATTACCTGGAAAACCTGGTGCAGGAAGCCCCGCAACTCGAACTGGCGCTTCCGGTCTCACTGAATATCGTGAACTTCCGGTACATGCGTCCAGGACTTGCCGAGGCCCGGCTGGACGACATCAACAAGCAGATCGAGACCGAGCTCCAGGAGCAGGGGATCGCGGTCCCTTCGATTGTGAGCATCCATGGCAGGAAGTACCTGCACGTGGCTGTCACCAACCACCGCAGCCGGAGGGAGGATTTCGAGCTGCTGGTGCGGGAAGTAATCCGGATCGGGAACAAACTGGTGTGATTATTGCCCGGATCTCTGGCGGTCGAACGCTTTTGATGGAGAAGCGAAAAAAGCGGGTGAAGGAGAGGATTGCCAAAGGCTGGATAACCGGGTCTTTCGGGCAGGCACCTTGATAGAACGCATCAATTGACGTATGATCGAATATCCCCCTCATTCTTACCGGTCTGGAGTACTTCTCTGGCTTTTCCTCCCATCAGGAGTAACCGACAACTGAAATCAACCTCCATTTGCCAGACCGGATGTTTGCAATTGCGATCTCAATCGCCTGCATGGTTGGGCTCCGGGTGCCTGCCGGGATTTGCGGGAAAGGTGCGGTCATACCCCTGGCCGCCGAGGGGCCGGCCCCCTCTCCGGATGGGCCGGCGGATTATCACCTTACCTCGCCCGTACCTCATGCCCCGGGATAGACATAGATGTCTTCATCCTTGTCGAAGGGCCATATCCTTACCTGGACTGTTTTCTGCCACCGTGACCCGTTCTGATCGCCGGCCACCCGGTAGATGTCGTACGAGGCGAGCATCCGGTCGCCCGCCGGGTTGGTGCGCTGGATCGCCGAGATGCCATACCACGTATCGAGATGCTGGTTCAGCGCCGTCGTGACCTGGGCCCGGCTGGCACCCGCCGGTGTTCCCCCCGATACCGATGAGATCACCCAGAGCATGTCATAGAGGGTGAATGCCTCGCTGTCGGGTTCGCGCCCGAGCCGTTCTGTGATCCTGGTCACCTGTTCGCCCCAAAGGTGCTCCCACGGCGCTCCCCAGATGATCCCGGTCATGTTGACACGGGCAGCGAACCGGGCTGCGGTTCCCGTGCCCGTTAATGACGGGTCAAGCGTGTTCCCGTCGCTTCCGAACCACCTGACCCCGGACAGGTTCTGTTTTCCTCCGGCTCCGGCCATGATAGCTCCGATCTCACCGGAAGTAACGGCATATACACCAACGGAATTTGCGCCATAGGTACCAATCGCTCTCCCAACGATGATGTCCAGGGCTGCGACGGTGGTATTGAAGTCCTTCGTCCCCGGGTCGTACCTGACTCCGTCGAGGATGACTCCCTTCTTTATGGAAAATTCAGATTTCGTGATATTGGCAAGGTTGTCTCCCCAGATGTCACCCCGCGTGACCGGTACAATCGCACGAACCCCTTCCCGGTCGAGATAGTTCGCCATTATCTTTCCCTGGGCCGTGTCGTCCGAGATTGTCCGGAAGATCGAGTCGTCCGGTATCGAGAGCGCCGGGGCGGTGCTTCCGGATGATATGACGATCATACCGTTTGCATCTGTGTAATTTTTCATGACGGCGAGCTCTGCGCTCGAGATGTACCCGATTACGATTTTCGTGTTATTCGCATGGAGCGATTTCACGATCCCGAGGGCGGTTTCGGGGTCGTTTTCCGTATCATGGAAGACGACCCTGATCCGGGACGATGACCCGATATCTGTATAATACCGGTTGATGTCCTCTTCGGCGGTAAGGAGGGCCGCCTTCGAGGATTCGCCGAACGGGGAAGAGACCCCCGTCATCGGGATGAGCGCATCCACCCTGATCTCCTGCGATACGGGAGTCAGAGGAGTTAAAGCCGATGATCCGGCCTGCGGGGTGCTCGTGCATCCCGCGATGAATATGGCTGCGATCAGGATGATCATGAAGGAAAAGAGATATCTCATGACAGATCTTTTGCGAGGGGGGATAAAATGCCTTCCGAAACATGAGCAAAGAGCAGGCCCTCCGTAAATCCGGAGTGTCCCATGAAATTATCAATTTGTTGCTTCACGTCCCGGAACCCTGCGGGGACAAAAGACATCGCTGGTCTGCTTCTGCCCGCCACGGGCATAGGATCCGAAAATCCCGACGTACTGCATCCGGCAGATCCTGACTGCCCGTAAGGATCAGTTTTGCAGGAACACCCGCGTTCCGGTTTTGCGGCCCGGTCTCCCTTCTCCCCCCGTTTTGACCCCTCCTATGACGGTACAGAATCCGGGCCCGTATCGTGCCCCGTTGTACGAGTTTTGCCTCACCTCCCATTTTGGCAGAGGCAATGGATCGGAAAAACGCGGTAATTCTCCCGGAACAAATCAGGGTTTTACGGCGGGAATCAATGAGGTAATGTGTAGCAACGTTCTGTTCGGAGGGCACGTTCTATGCGCTGGGGTGGATCCGGCTCTCATATGCAACCTCTATGGACCGGCTCAAAGAGGCGATGGGAAGGATTCGAAGGGTTAGCGGGAAATAAATCCCTTTAATCCGTTTCTCGTTTTTTATGTTTTTTTCCACCAGATCTTCGCAAATGTGGAATCTCCTGAAATGACAATCTCCGATCCTTCTGTCCGGATTAATGGTTTGAGATAGTCATCCAGTACCCGTTCCTGTTCCGGTTGCGTGACATTGAACCGCTTCTGGAAAAAGGCGGTCATCTCATCCCTTGTTGAAAAACGATACTCCTTTTTTAGCGGCAGCATCTTCACGTTTGCATAGATCCCCATCTGGTACAGGACGCCAAACAGGCAGTCTGCTTTTGGCCCGGAATAGTAGGGCAATCCATGGAGCGGTTCCCAGAGATCAGCATACATCCGCTCCCAGAATGGCATGTCCACAAACCAGAACAGGTACACAGACCCTTGCGAAACCGCATCCATCTTCCGGAGTGCGAGCCGGATGTCATCCATGGTGAGTGAGAGGGAGGCTATCACCACGTCATACTGCCCGGCAAGGTCGCTTACGGGAATGATATCCTCCCAGCGTTTGTGGATAATAGAAATATTGGTAACGCCATCCTTTTTCATCCGCTCGCCCAAGATTGCCGTCATCCCTTCCCCGGGTTCGATGGCGGTAATCTCCTTAACCTGTGGTGCGAGAGGAATAGCGAGCGTGCCCGGTCCCGCACCGATATCCAGGACCCGTGATTCTTTCGTAATGTCCAGGCCGTTGATGGTGGTTGCGATCCGTTCGTCATACCCGGTGCGGGATGTGGAATCGTACCGCTCGGCATTCTCCCGCTTGTTCCAGTTATGCGAGGGATCATCCTGATGTTTTGAGGACTCGTGCAGGACCTGTCGTGCCTTCCAGATCCCGTTCCAGTCGGGATCAATGGATGAAGGGGGTTCCGGGCTCATAGCATTGAGTATGCTCGCAGCCGGTTAAAAAGGATCTGCCTTTATGAAATATAACTTAAAAAGGAAATTATTCGTGCCTGAGTGCATCGATCGGGTTTAAGTTGGCCGCCCGCCATGCCGGATAAAAACCACAGGCAAGGCAGATCACGATCCCAAATCCCATACCTTCAGCAACGGATAATGCATTTGCAATCGTGAACAGGTGCTTGGTTGTGTTCAGGACCAGAGCGCTGATGGCATAACCGGCCACGACGCTCATGACCCCGCCAATAGTACTGCCGACCACTCCAATAATCGCAGCTTCATAGATGAACATACTCATCACTTCTTTTTTCTGCGTGCCGATGCTCCGCATGATACCTATCTCTTTTATCCGCTCAGTTACGGACATCATCATGACGTTGAAGATCGAGACACCCGCGACAACCATCGAGATACCGCCAATAGCAGTGACGAATGTTGTTACCATACCAAAGGTCGAATAAATGGTCGCCAGTGTCGCCTTGCTGTCCATCACATTGACGATCTTCATGTCCTTTCGCTTGTTGAGTTGTTTTTCTATAGCGATTTTCATGCCTGCTGTGTCCCCGTCCTTGACTTTCACGACAACTTGGTCGTAATCAGCATCCCGGTTATAGGTATTTTCAAACCACTCTTTGGTAACGACAAGGGCACTATCGGTGCTGATATCAAAACTCATTCCCCGCTCTTCAATAATACCCATAACCCTCAGTGTGCCCTTGTCACCATTGGTACCGATCGAGATACGGGATCCCACTTTGAGATCATGGTCCTTGGCAAAGGTAGGTCCTATGAGACAGCCGGAATTCCCGTTATTGTAAACCCCATCCTGGAGTTTCAGCAGATCCGGGACATCCTCCGGGGGAAGGCCATAAATTACTGCCACGATGTCATCGCTGCCGACACCGATTTTCATATGTTCGGCCGTCTGGTACACGGGAATTGCTACGTTCGGAGCTGCGACCCGTTTGATCTGCTGGAAATTCTGGTCGGTGATCTTTAAGTTCACTGAACTGCCGGCAGAACCAAAGCTATGCCCTCCCCCACCACTGTAAGGGGTAATAATTACACTATCCCCAACTGAACTCAGGCTGTCAGCTACTGATGCCACCAGGCTGTTGCCCAAAATTCCCATAGACGCAATGGCAACCACCCCGATGACAATTCCCAGCATAGCGAGGGAAGATCGGAGTACGTTGATCCTGATATTGCGCTTGGCGATCTCCCAGAAGATCATGATACGATCCTCCCGTCAGCAATGCGGATGGTCCGCCGCGAGTATTCAGCGATATGAGGATCATGAGTGACCATAATGATCGTGGTTCCCTTCCGGTTGAGTTCGGTCATCAGGTCCATGATACCGGCTCCGGTCTTTGAATCGAGGTTTCCGGTTGGTTCATCGCAAAGAAGAATATCCGGACTATTGATGAGTGCCCGTGCGATTGCAACCCGCTGCTGCTGACCACCGGAGAGCTCAGTGGGTGTATGGGTAAAGAGCGAATCCTCCAGCTGAACGGATCGGAGCACTTCCTTACCCTTTTCCGGGTCCACGGCTTTCTGGGATTTCAGCATCATGGGAAATGTGACGTTCTCGATGATGTTGAGAAGGGGAAAGAGATTGAAATACTGGAAGATAAAGCCGATACGATCCCGTCGCAGGTTGGTCAGTTCGATATCTGACATATCCCCGATACGGGTACCACTGATATAGATGTCTCCGGTTGTCGGAGTATCGAGACAGCCCATCAGGTTTAAGAGCGTTGACTTGCCTGAACCCGAAGGTCCCATGACAGAGATGAATTCCCCCCTGTCCACCTGGAAAGATACCCCATCCAGCGCAGTAACGTCACCTGCAGGTAACGGGTATACCTTGACCACATCCTGAAACACCATGACCGGTTGTTCGCTCATGGTAGTTTCACTTCTTGTATTTTTTCAGGTAGAGAATCCATCCACCGATGAATACTGCAAGGATAACGATCGCTGCAATGATGGGGATCGTGGAAGAACCTGAACTCTTCTGGGCAGTTGTATTGGACGCGGAGATCTTGACGTCCTGAACGGAATTGTAAATGTTTCCATCGGCATCCTTGAAGGATAACTGGAGGGGAACATTTTCGGTGTTCGTTGCTAAGAAAGTCACTTCGAAGCTGCCGAAATCATCGGGTTTGAGGGCGCCGACCACGTAGGTCTTGTACGGATCCTGCGGGACTGCGGGTGAGAGAGAGGTTACCGTCACCGTATTTGCTGTTTCGAGACCGGCATTATTGACATCACCGGTAATATGGAAGATACCCGCATCACTTTTTGTCTGAACATTGCTGATAATGGGATTTGCCTGTTTCTTATCAACCCCAAAGGTTACCGGGAGGTCCATATTCACGGTATGGGGATTGTCGCCATTGTCATAGTTCAGGACGAGATGGAGAGTTGTAGGCTGATCTGCAGTTACCGTAAAGTTTACCGGAACTGTTGCACCGGAAGCGATCTTGCCAACGAACACCCGGGATGGTGTTGTGGTAATTCCGGTACCTGAGACATCGAGGATTACATTCTTTACCTCGTTCTCCCGAAGGTTTGCAACTTGTGCATAGATGGTCTTTTTCTTACCCTGCGAATAGGTATCCGGTTTATCAAGGATCGTCAGCACGAGTGGTGAGTCATCGATCTTGACCATCGCCCGGTAAAAGAGACTGTCTGAATCGCGGAAACTCAAGGAAAAAACAGGGAAATACGTCCCGGTCAGACCATCAGCGGTCACGGAAAAAACAAACGATTGTTTTTGTGCAGGACCCAGACTGTTTGAGGTATCATAGGGGCGGCTTGTGATTTTTATGGTGTCACTCGATACAGTGGCATGATTTACATTCACACCCGTTTCTGTGTTCCCGTTTGTTATATCCACGGTGAGGGTCCCTTTGTCCCCCGGGAAAAAGACAGCAGGATCATAGGTAATGCCGGACACGTATACTTTGTCTGCAGCAACAATCGATTCGGGCGTGGTGAAATCAGCAGCAACTACACCAACCATGGCGCTCGCAAGCAGAATTACGCTTATGAGAGAAATTAATCGAACAATTTTCATTTATATCACCGTTAGTGAGTAGACCATATAGAGGATATAGAGGACAACCGGTATACCTACGCAGAGTGCAGCGTCACGGGGCGAAAGTTTGCGGGAGTGCTGTATGCCAAAGATCCAGATGTTTGCACTCCAGAGGAGAAAAACCATCGAGATGATCATGGCGATCTGGCTGAGTTCCATCATCGCGGGATCATGCATCAGGGTTTTCACCGCTTCGGTCATGAGATCGGGATTCTGGGCCGCTGCTGCCGTGAGCTGGGGAACGTGAATCCGGGGAATATAATCCAGAGCGATGACGAAGGTGATGAGCGTTCCAAAGACCTGGGGAAGGTAGCCGTAACCAACGAACTCAAGTGTTCTCCTAAACGATCCTTCGCCTTTGAAAACAATTGAAAACGCATACATCACGCCCGTCCATATCACCCAGAAGATAAACGTACCAATCAGGGCACCCAGTACCGTTGTAAGTGAGATGATCGTGCCCATGCCGGGCATGAGTCCGTTAAGCAATTGTCCGGTCAATCCCCCTATGAGGTACCCGTACATTGCACCGGCAATACCCCCGGCAAGGACCACAAGTACCGGAAATTTCAGGCTCTCTTCTTCATTCATTGCATTCTGGAAGAATGCACCCGGTCTGATGAGCAGATCAATGATTGAATGTTTCATCCGATGTTCTCCACGTTAGTTGAACACATCTGTTGTTGTAGAAATAACAACTTCTGTACAGATACTATTCTGAGTATATTAATGGTATGGCAGATGGAATCAAAAGTTTGTTGCTGTAATTAACTTATCTTTACAATAATTCCGCTCAGGAATGAAATCTCTAAAATGGAATATGACCCAGGTGTCCCCCGGAAAAAATGCCGATAATTTTACCCTGTGTTCCCGGGTTCTGGCAGTATCTGTCGCGCCTTTTTTAATCCTGTTTCTGGCACGGTGATTTTGTGCCTGACGGTTCCGATATTCTTTTTATGAAAACGGATGTCCTGCTTCATACAAGAGAGTTTCAGTCAGTCCAATCCTCTATCAGGTCCTGGTGGCGCTGGTGCCTTCGTATTTCACCAGTAAAATAACCGCAAATTCACATATTTGTGCAACAATGTATATATTTGTACAATACAATGGTTATGTATGCAGACAAAAATCCTCCTCGATGAGGAGCAGATGCCAAAAAAGTGGTACAATGTGCAGGCTGACTTAGCATCTCCGCTCGCTCCCCCGCTTCATCCCCAGACCCACAAACCCATCGGTCCTGCGGATCTTTCGGCTATCTTCCCTATGGAGCTGATACGGCAGGAAGTAACTACCGATCGCCATATTGACATTCCCGAAGAAGTTCAGGATGTACTTCGTCTCTGGAGGCCAAGCCCCCTGTACCGTGCCCACAGGCTTGAAAAATTCTTAAAAACACCGGCAAAGATTTACTACAAGTGGGAAGGCGTCAGTCCCGCGGGCAGTCACAAGACAAACACATCGATCCCCCAGGCCTATTACAATATGAAGGCCGGGATCGAGAGGATCGCCACCGAGACGGGTGCAGGGCAGTGGGGATCTGCCATGTCCTTTGCAACGATGCTCTATGACTTGGAATGCACAGTCTACATGGTCAGGTCGAGCTATACGCAGAAACCCTACCGGAAATCGATGATGCACGTCTGGGGGGCTGAATGTATTCCCAGCCCCAGCACCAAGACAAACGCCGGTCGTTCCATGCTCGAAAAAGATCCAGATACCCCGGGCAGTCTCGGGATGGCGATCTCTGAAGCAGTGGAGGATGCAGCATCCCACAGCAACACCAATTACGCACTGGGCTCGGTGCTGAACCATGTATGCCTCCACCAGACGATAATCGGGCTCGAATGCCGCGAACAGCTGGCAATGGTTGATGACTACCCGGATGTCGTTATCGGCTGCGTAGGTGGCGGGTCCAATTTCGCCGGCATCGGGTTCCCGTTTGCCGGAGACAAACTGACCGGAAAGCACAAGGATGTGGATATTATCGGGGCCGAACCGGCCTCCTGCCCCACGCTGACCAAGGGATTGTTCACGTATGATCTTGCCGATGAAGCAGGTTACACCCCGCTCCTCAAGATGTTCACGCTCGGCCATGACTTTGTTCCTCCCTCCATGCATGCCGGCGGTCTCCGCTACCACGGGGACTCACCGATTGTCTCGCGCCTGGTGCACGATGGCGTAATGCGGGCGGTATCCTATCACCAGAGTGAAGTCTTTGATGCCGCCCAGACCTTTGCCCGGACGGAAGGGATCATTGTGGCCCCCGAAACATCCCATGCGGTAAAAGCAGCAATCGATGAGGCACTCAAGTGCAAGAAGAGCGGCGAGGACAAGACGATCCTCTTCAACTGCTCGGGCCATGGCAACTTCGATATGTCGGCATACGATGCGTTTTATGCGGGTGAACTCGTGGATTATGAGTACCCGGATGCGCTGATCAGGGAATCACTGGCCCGGATTCCAAAAATTTCCTGAAATTTTTTTTTATGAAACGCATTGGTTTTCTCATCAACCCGGTTGCCGGCATGGGAGGGGCAGTCGGGCTCAAGGGAACCGATGGCAAAACAGAAGAAGCCCGTCGTCTCGGGGCATCTCCCCAGGCGCAGTTCCGGGCTCAGATTACGCTCGCACAGTTCTCACGACAGACCGGGCTGGGTTTTGTTACCTGTTCGGGCTCTATGGGAGAGTCTGCACTCAATGAAGCCGGAATACGGGGTATTCAGGTACTCTATCATTACCATGACGAGAGCAGTGCAGATGATACCCGTAAAGCTGCGCAAGCCTTTTTGAAATCCGGTGTTGACCTGATCCTTTTTTGCGGCGGAGATGGGACCGCCCGGGACATCTTTGATGCAGTAGGCCGGGATGTGCCTATCCTTGGAATCCCGGCCGGGGTGAAGATGTACTCTGCCGTCTTTGCCGTTGATCCGGCAACCGCGGCCGAACTTGTGACCCGATACGATACAACGTCACTCCGGGATTCAGAAGTGATGGACGTGGACGAGGATGCATACCGGCACGGCGAACTGAAAACCCGGTTATACGGTATTGCCCGGACACCGGTCCTGGCAGGAAAAGTCCAGGCGTCCAAGCACGTTTTTGAAGAGGGGGATGAGGAGCGCGCAAAAAAGGAGATTGCCCGTTTCATCCGGGAGATCATGATTCCTGATGTGCTCTACATTCTTGGTGCGGGCACAACAACCGAATCCATTGCCCGTGAACTGGGGGTGAATAAGACCCTGCTGGGTGTTGATGCCGTACAAAACGGGAAGATTGTTGCATTGGATCTTTCCGAAAAAGCACTCTGGGCATTGTTGGAGGATGGGCAGGAAGCAAAAATTCTTCTCAGCCCGATTGGGGCACAGGGTTTCATTCTTGGCCGGGGCAACCAGCAGATCAGTGCCCGTATTGTGAGAAAAGTGGGGATAGGAAATCTGATCATAGTTGCAACCCCTCACAAACTCCGGGAAACACCTGTTCTTTACGTTGACTCAGGAGATCCTTCGCTTGATGCGGCATTTGGCGAAACGATGCTCGTGGTTTCCGGGTATCGCATGGCCCAGAAAAAGTGCATCTATCAGCCGGAAAAAAGGAAAAAAGTTTAATTTTTCAGGGGAGCCTGCGGCGGTTTTAACATTGTATATGCAATGAGGAGACCGATGACCGCAAGTGCAAGCACTATGGGAAAAACCCCGAGATACGATCCGGTTGACGTCTTGATGAACCCGGCGAGTTGTGGCCCTGCTATTGCGCCTGCACCATAGGCAAGGAAGATAACGCCATAGCATCGCGGGTAATCTCCTGTGCCGAAATAGCTGCCGGCAGCTGTAGGTGCAATTGCCAGCCAGCCTCCCAGACACCCCCAGAGCACAGCAAAGGCGATGATGTATACCAGCGAGGAATGGACCTGCCACATCAGCAGGGATGCAAGTGCTATGAGAACAAACGAGACCATTGCTGCGTTTCGCGGCGTGAACTTGTCCGTCAGTGCACCAAATACCGGTCGTCCGCCTCCATTGAAGACTGCAAAGAACCCGACCAGCATGGTGGCAAGCCCGGTCTCAATGCCTACATCGGTACCGACCGGTTTTGCAATCGAGATGGCCATCAGTCCGGCCAGGCAGCCGATGAAGTAACAAGCCCAGAGTGCATAGAATGACGGTGTCCTGAGCATCTGTTCGCGCCTGAACTCGCAGGTGACATGCTGACCTGCAACAGGTGCAGGGGGCGTCCATCCTGCTGGTTTCCACCCGGCTTTCGGGAATTTCAGGGGCATGGCTAACAGTATTGTCAAGATGACCATCACAACCCCG
This sequence comes from Methanomicrobiales archaeon, assembly GCA_025358115.1. Classification (GTDB taxonomy): domain Archaea; phylum Halobacteriota; class Methanomicrobia; order Methanomicrobiales; family Methanospirillaceae; genus Methanoregula. The sequence continues at coordinate 46,459 of JANYKQ010000033.1, forward strand.
AAGATCCGGAATGTGTTCATAACGCCATAGGCTCCGATGAAATATCCTGCAAGATTGGCGGTAATGAGTGCTGAGAACCCGAATCCAAGGACCGTCAGGCCAACCGCGAGCCCCCTCCTGTCAGGGAACCACCGCGCCGATACTGCAACCGGAACCCCGTACGCAATACCAACACCCACACCCCCGATGATACCATACACAACATACAGCATCGGGACAGAATTGGCAAACGATGCCAGCAGCCAGCCAAGGCCGGTCAGGATCCCGCCAACAATGGTCACATTCCGTGGCCCGTACTGTTCTATGTATTTACCGGTAAGCGGCATAGCAATAGCAAAGAATGCCAGGAAGACCGAGAACGGCAGAAGGATATCATTGGCGCTGACCTGCTGTCCCAGAGTGCCAGTAAAATAATCGGTGAGCGGTTTGACAAAGACACTCCACGAATAGATCGCGCCCAGGCACAGGTTGATGACCATTCCCAGAATAACAAGTATCCATCGCCCTTTCTCCGGTTCCATGCCGAATAGTTTTTCCTGAACGGTTTCGCTCATTTTTCCCTCGTAAAAATATTGGATTATTCCTCAAGTGTTGAGATATCGCCGGGGTCCATACCCATCTCCTTAGCTTTTAATACGCGGCGCATGATCTTGCCGCTCCGGGTCTTGGGTAGTTTATCGACAAAGTCGATCTCCTGGGGGACCGCGATCGGCCCCATGGTCATACGCACGTGATACATCAGGTCCTGCTTGAGCTTATCGCTGGATGTAAAACCAACACGGAGGATCACAAATGCCTTGATGGAGTTGCCTTTCAGCTCGTCAGGTTTTCCGATAACTGCTGATTCGGCTACTGCATGGTGGGAAACCAGCGAGCTCTCGACTTCAGCGGTGCCGATATTGTGACCTGCAACCACGATGATGTCATCAGACCTGCCAAGGATCATGATATACCCGTCAAGGCCTTTCACCGCAAGATCGCCTACCGTGTAGACGCCTTTGATCGTTTCCCAGTATACGCGGTACCGGGCATCATCCTGCCAGACCGTCCGGAGCATGGATGGCCATGGGGATTTGACCACAAGGAGCCCTCCGGTGCCGGGTTGGACGGAGTTCCCATCCTTGTCAACCACATCCGCTTCAATGCCCGGGATGGGTCTTCCGGCAAAACCCGGACGCATGGGTTCGCCAATCATTGTGGTGATCATGTGCATACCGGTCTCGGTCTGCCACCACGTATCAAGGATCGGGATCTTGTCCTTGCCAATGACATGGTAGTACCACTCGAACGCCTCGGGATTCAGCGGCTCCCCTACCGATCCGATGATTCGCAGCGAGCTTAAGTTGTATTTGTTCGGCCATGTCTCCCCCAGTTTCATGAACATCCGGATCGCTGTCGGTGCCGTATAGAAGATGGTTATCTTCTGTTCCTCGATAAGGCTCCAGTAACTGCCGGCGTCGGGATAATCCGGTGTGAGCTCGGACATGAATACCGTTGCCCCGACAGCAAGCGGGCCATATACAATGTAACTGTGGCCGGTGATCCAGCCCGGATCTGCCGTACACCAGAAGATATCCTCGTCCTTCATATCAAAGACGTATTTGCTGGTGTAGTAGGTCCCGACCATGTAACCGCCACATGTGTGAACGATTCCTTTGGGCTTTCCGGTGGATCCTGATGTATACAGCGTGAAGAGCGGATCTTCAGCATCCATGACTTCAGCCGGGCATTCCTGCGGGGCGCTTGCCATGATCTCGTTGAAATCCAGTTCAAGGCCAGCTCTCAGATCAATCTGCGGATCCAGCCGCCGGAGTACAATAACATGCTCTACCGAGGCGCAATCGACGATAGCTTCGTCAACGATCGATTTCAGCTGGATTGTTTTGCCACGGCGCATTCCGATGTCTGCGGTGATGACGACTTTTGCGGAAGCATCCTGGATACGCATCTTGAGCGCTGCAGATCCAAATCCCCCGAATACCACGCTGTGCACTGCACCGATACGGGCGCACGCAAGCATGGCAACCATCTGCTCGGGTACGAGCGGCATATAGATGCATATGCGATCGCCTTTTTTGATCCCGATCTTTTTGAGTGCGTTGGCAAATCTCATCACTTTGCCGAGCAGCTGCTGGTAGGTATAGATGCGTTCTGCACCATTCTCTCCCCGCCAGATGAGTGCTGCCTTGTTGCGCCGCTGACTTTTGACATGGCGGTCAAGACAGTTTGCGGTAATGTTGAGCTGTGCGTTGATGAACCATTTTGCATACGGATAGTTCCACTCCTTCACCGCGCTCCAGGGCCGGATCCATTCCAGCTCCCCGGCCATTTTTGCCCAGAATCCATCCGGGTCAGCCAGAAAAGCATCGTAGGCTTTCTGGTAGTCTCCCATCCATGCATTTTTTCTATACTGTGGGTCGGGTGTGTATGATTTCACATCCTCGACGAGTCTGACGTTAAAATCCTCTGTCATGTGCCCACCTATTTTACATTATTAATCATGCTGAACTTCCTATATATATCTTGTCGAAGTACTGTTCGACAATTCGTTATCCATTTTTTTTGGCGTGATATTGGACAATTGAATACTTTTCTTCAACATGAAAATGATTGGACATTCTGCGCTGAACATATGGTGGATATAAAAAGGGTTATCTGTCCGGGTTTTTCAATATAGGATTGATGCTCGATAAATTCAAGGGGTGCCTGCTGGGTGCAGCAATCGGCGATGCTCTGGGTATGCCCAACGAGAGCGGTGCTCCTAACTTAAACAAGATGAAGTACGGGTACCGCCGTCCCTACAAAGGTCACCCCAACGAGGAGTTGAACCCCGGGCAATATACAGATGACACCCAGATGATGATCCTTGTCGGAACTCTCATCGCTGATGGTAAGTTCAACGAAGAGCGGTACATGACTGCCCTCAGGGAACTTTACTCGCGGGGAAAACTCCGTTTTCCCGATGGGTCAGTTTCTTCGGCCTGTGAGCACCCGGTGAAAGAGAACATTCCCCAGAAGGGAGTGAAATCCACCACCTCTGGTTGTCTCCCCATCGCTGTGCCGTTTGCCCTGGCATTTCCTGATATGAGTGAGGGTTGCGAAAGGGCTGTCCGGGCCTGCAATGTCACCCACTCACACCCGGCTGCACACGCCGCAGTTTCTACTGTTGTTACTCTTCTTTACCATGCCCTCCACGACAGCCCTGACCCTGTTGGAAAGGCAATACACAAAGCCCAGGCAGAAGACGAGGTTCTTGGAGGGAAGATCAGGAATGCGATACTCCTGGAAAAAGAGGGGATGGAGACCGAGACCGCACTTCTCAAGATTGGTAACGATGTCTCCGTTTTCCAGACCCTGCCTATGGCATTCTTCCTGATCAGCCGATATTCCCATCCGCCGGATCTCCTCACCGTTGCTGCCAATACCGGGGGAAATACCGACACCATCGCATGCATCTGCGGTGCATATCTCGGTGCGGCAAAAGGGATCGGGGCACTTCCCGCCGATCTTCTGGAAGGCCTTGAAGACCGCCAGCGTATCGAACTGCTCGGTCAGCGGCTGCACAACGTCTATTCCCGTAAACTGGAAAAGATGTAAATCCCCTTTTATAAAAAATGTATCCGGACATGCTTCATGCCATGAGTCTGCGGATCTCCTCAACAAGCATTAAATTTTGACAGTCGGATACTCTTTATATGAAAATTGCGATTATCGGGGCCTCCGGCTATGCCGGTGGTGAACTGGTTCGCCTTCTGGTTCATCACTCAACAGCAAAAGTCACGTGTGCCACTTCCCGCAAACTGGCAGGAACCCCTCTTGACCAGATCCATCCCCACTTAAAAGGGTTTACCAGCCTCAAATTCGAGAATCCTGAGATAGATGCAATTGACGCCGATGTAGCATTCCTTGCAGTTCCTCACACGGCAGCGATGACCTATGCCGGCAAGCTGCTGGAACGGGGGATCAAAGTCGTGGATCTCAGTGCGGATTACCGGTTGCCAAAAGCCATCTATGAGAAGGTGTATGGCGTAACACATAGCGATTTTTTCCCTGCACCCTATGGTATCCCCGAACTCCACCGGAAGGCATGTATCAACGCCAAGTTTGTTGCAAATCCCGGGTGCTTCCCCACGGGAGCAACCCTGGCTGCTGCCCCACTCGCGAAGCATGCCCACACGGTCATCTTTGATTCCAAATCCGGGGTAAGCGGTGCAGGTGACAATCCGTCCGCCACCACCCACTATCCGAATGTCGGGGACAATGTCGGGCCCTACAAATGGACGAGTCATCGCCATCTTGCCGAGATGAAGCAGGAACTTGCCGGGCTTGGTTCAAAAGCAAATGTCTACTTTACCCCCCATCTTGTCCCGGTGAACCGCGGGATTCTCACAACGGCCCATATCCTGCTCAATGAACCTCTTGAGCAGAAAGAGGTAGAGAAACTCTACCACGATTTCTATAAGGATGAATATTTCGTCCGGTACCAGAAGCCCTCGCTTGCCGCAGTCCGCGGGAGCAACTTCTGCGACCTGATGGTGGAGAGCGAAGGACTGCGTGTCGTTGCCGTCTCTGCCATCGACAACCTGGTGAAAGGTGCAAGCGGACAGGCTATCCAGAACATGAACCTGATGTGCGGGCTTTCTGAACGGGATGGACTTGTTGGTGCAGGGATGCTCCCGTAGGTGTTATCATGCTGGTGAAAGACGCAATGACAAAAAACCCGGTAGTCTGCTCTGCCGAAACCCCTCTCCGCGATGCGGTTGGCCTGTTCCGGAAGCATCACATCGGTGGCCTTCCCGTAATGGAAGGAAGGGAGCTTGTCGGAATGCTGACTGAATCAGATCTCATCTCGCTTCTCGAATCCGAACGGATTTCCGATGATCTCTGGCTGCCGTCACCGTTCGAGATCATTGAGATTCCGATCCGTGAGTACGTGAACTGGGAAAAGACCAAGCATGCCCTCCGCAATATCGGCGATATGCCGGCAAAGAAGGTGATGACCCATCACGTGATCACCGCAACCGAAGATATGGAAGTAGAGACTGCCGCATCCCTGATGCTTAAAGAGGGCGTTACCCGCCTTCCTGTAATGCAGGGCAAAAAACTCGTCGGGATCCTGACCCGTTCAGATATCATCAATGCAATCGGTGCATCCCAGGATACCAATGGAGCAGGAGAAGAATGACGTTACGAAGTATCTGTGCAGTCAAGGGCGTAACTGCATTTGGCATGAAGGAGGGGAAGTTCGGTCTTGCCCTGATTCGTGCAAGCGGGACTGCAGCCGGTGTCTTTACGGAAAATCTTGTCAAGGCAGCGCCGATCGAACTCATGCGCAAGCAGATTAAGAAAGGTACCATGGAAGCCGTTATCGCAAACAGCGGCTGTGCCAATGCCTATACGGGTAAACGCGGGTACGAGGATGCGGTTGCTATGACCGGGTTTGCCGGGGATGCTCTCGGGGTCGATGCGAACCAGATCGGAATCGCGAGCACGGGGGTTATCGGGCGTTATCTTGATCTCCCGCTCATCGAACGCCAGTGCAAAGCGGTTGCACCGAAACTGGATCGCACCTATGAGGCAGAAACCCTCACCGCACAGGCTATCATGACAACCGATCTCTACCCCAAGCATGCACTGGTAGAGAAAGAGTCGTTTTCTATAGGTGGAATAACGAAGGGTAGCGGCATGATCGCCCCCAACATGGGCACGATGCTGGCGTTTCTCTATACGGATGCCGAGATTGGGGCAAAACCGCTTTCAGATGCCCTGAAACTGGCCACAAAGAGGACCTTCAACCGCGTAGTTGTCGATGGAGATATGAGCACCAATGACATAGCGCTCTGCACAGCAACGGGGGCCGCAGGCAAAGTGAACCCAAAGGAGTTCGCCGCTGCATTAGAGGAGTGCTGCCGCTCTCTTGCCATGCAGATTGCTGCCGATGGTGAAGGTGCATCGAAACTGCTCGAAGTTACTGTTACGGGAGCTCCAAAAGAGGATGATGCGGCAAAGGTTGCCCGTACGGTGATAGAATCCCCGCTCGTCAAGACAGCGGTATATGGCGAGGATCCCAACTGGGGCCGCGTAGTAGCCGCAGCGGGCCGGGCCGGCGTGAAGTTCGATCCCAACGCGGTCTCACTCTGGATCAGCGATGGCAATGTGAAGTATCCTCTCGTGAAAACCGGCGAGATCATCGCCGATCTCAAGAATGCAAAACTGGCCATGCATGGCAAAAAGGTGATCTTTATTCTCGATCTTGCAGCAGGAAAAGCAGAGGCAACAGCGTGGGGTTGTGACTTAACCGAAAAGTATGTGGAGATCAACGGGAGGTACACCACATGATGAAACGCGAAGACGTGCTCATGGAAGCCCTGCCGTATATCCAGCAGTTCCACGGCAAGACCATCGTGATCAAGCTCGGCGGCCATGCAATGGTTGACCCGGTGGTGCTGGAGAATGCGATCCGGGATGTCGTCCTCCTGCACTATGTCGGCATCCGTGTTGTCCTCGTCCACGGGGGTGGCCCGGAGATCTCCGAGAAGATGAAGGCGATGGGCAAGGAATCCGTCTTTGTCGGGGGCCTGAGGGTGACCGATCCGGAAACCCTCGAGATCGCCCAGATGGTACTCGTCGGCAAGATCAACAAAGGGATCGTCTCCCTCATCGCCAAATGTGGAGCACGTGGTGTGGGACTTTCGGGCAGTGATGGAAATATAATCCTCGCAAAGAAGATGGAGCTTCAGAAAATTGATGTGGGGGGTGTACAGAAAGAAGTTGATCTCGGGCATGTCGGCGAGATCGAATGGATCGATCCTGCGCTCCTGAACACGCTGCTCGATACGGGCTATATCCCGGTTGTATCCCCGATAGCGATCGACCGGTTAGGTGCGAGCCTGAATATCAATGCCGACACTGCAGCCGGCGATATTGCCGTTGCCCTCAAGGCCTACAAACTCGTGAATATGACGGATGTGGACGGGGTCATGGATGCCAAGCGGACGATGGTATACCGGAAACTGACCATCAGTGAAGCGAATGCGATGCGGAAGTCCGGGGCAATTGGCGAAGGGATGATCCCGAAGGTGAGCTCGGTTATCAAGGCAGTAGAAAATGGCGTGACTTATGCCCATATCATCAATGGCAACACCGAGCACAATCTCATCCTCGAACTCTTCACCCGCGACGGTGTCGGGACGATGTTATCCTTAAAATAACTCTTTTTTAGCAGCCGGGCAGGTATTTTATCCGTGGATAATCAATACTACCATTACGAGGTCAGGCGATGGATAAAATAATAAAAATCGCAGTCGGATTCTTCATTATAGTTGCTCTCGCGTGTGCAATTTTCTTCGTCATACCGCATGAGGGTGAAAAAACACCGGTGCCGGGAAATGTGACCGTGTATCTCTTCTATGGTGAAGAATGCCCGCATTGCCACACAATTATGCCGTTTGTCGAGTCTATCAGGACAAAATACCCGGAAGTGGATTTCCAGATCCTTGAAATCTGGCATAACGCGGAAAATAAGGCTTTATCCGATTCCCTGAACAAGAAACTCGGCAAAAAGGGGGTCGGCGTTCCTGAAGTGATCATCGGCAACATTGTCCTGGTTGGCGAAAAGGATATTCCCGCTCAACTGGAAGCGGCAATTATAGCGGAATTAAAGAAACGCAGCTGACGAAAGAGGCCCCACAACGGGACCTCTCTTCAAACACGTTCACAATTGTCTCATGCGCAACGTGCGCTGCTCATGAGAGGAAGGCCCTTTTTTATATGTGGCTGAACCCCAATCTTCTTTTATCGTCCTGAACAATGGTTACTGAGATTCTCGTGTATGGAAAAAACACATAAAATTTTCCTGGTAATTCTGGCAGCTGTCATCATTGGCGCTGCTTTTTTTCTTTCTGCCCCGTCTCTCAACTCCGTCAATACCTCAAATTCCCAGTCCTCCTCCGCCCCTTCTTCCGGCCCCGTAAATGCATTCTATTTTTACGGTGATGGTTGCAGCCACTGTGAAAAGGTAAAACCCCTCATCGCCGCTCTTGAGACCAAATATCCTGACCTCAATCTCACCCGGCTTGAAGTGTACAACAATGCGTTCAACGCGCAGAGATTGTCGGAAATGAGCCGCCAGTATGGTGTTGCCAATAGTGGAGTCCCCGTCATCTTCATTGGGAACCGCACTTTGTCCGGGGATGCTGAGATTACCAACCGGTTTGAATCCGAGATACTTTTCGAGAAAGAGCGGCTCGCGTCATGTAACAGCACAGTCCAACCGGTAATCCCGGAAAAGGAGCCCGTATGCACGACGGAATCTCCTCTGCTCAGCCTGCCAATGGTCATTGTCGCAGCAATTGCAGACAGTGCCAATCCCTGTGGCCTTTCCGTGCTGGTCTTCCTGCTGATCCCGATGGCTGCTGCCGGAAGCAGGAGGCGCATCCTGCTCGTTGGTGGTGCTTATATCACCGCGATGTTCCTGTTCCACCTCCTGGTAGGAATCGGGCTTTTCTCGGCAATCTCCTTCTCCGGGCTCTCCCGGGAGTTCGCTATCCTCGGGGGGGCTGTTGCTCTTCTCCTGGGGATAATAACGATTGTCGATGTGCTCCGGAACAGGGAGCATTTTATCCTGTCCATTCCGGAATCACGGAAAGGGATGCTCGGGAACTATATCCGCCTCGCCTCGCTTCCGGCAGCATTTGTGCTGGGTATCCTTGCCGGTATCCTCGGATTTTCCTGCACCGGGGGCATCTACATCAGTATTCTCGGTCTCATGGGCCGGGAGATGACGGTGATGACCGGGCTGCCCTGGCTCGTGCTGTATAACCTGGTCTATGTCCTCCCACTGATCCTGATTACCCTCGTAGTTGCCTATGGGATATCCCCGGAACGGGCTGACAGCATGAGGGGGAAGTACAAGCGGACGGTCCGGATGATTATTGGTTTGATATTGGTCGTCCTTGGGGCGGTTATCCTGCTCGGATGGATTGGGTAAACCCCGAACAAACAACCATTTAACCCACCCCCCCGACACTGGTACATGCCTCCGGACGAACATGTCCACATCATCAGCGCCGGTGAAAACATCCATACCGTATACCCGGCAATCTTCCGCACGCTTTGTCCTTGTGGACAATTCCGTGTACGAACTCTCATCCAATCCTGAAGTGGAGAAGGGGCGGGTCGCCATCCGTGAGGCGGTTGCAGCAGAATGAATCAAAATGTGGGATATATTCCGGAGAGATCTGGATGAAAACAATCAGGGAAGATTCCCGTCCCCGGAGCACTCCCGCTGGCGCTCCTCGCTCATCGCGATAAGCTGCTCGAATATCTTCTGGACCGCTACCGGATCAATCCTGGCCTCAACAGCCTGGTCAAAAACAGAGTTCAGCACCTCCGATGCCCGGTGTTCATCGTGGACCGGTATGCCTTTATGGATCTTGATCCTGGCAATCTCGATTGCAAGATCCTGCCGGTGCGCAATAAGCCGGATGATCTCTGAGTCGGTCCTGGTGATCTCTGCCCGTACGGTCTCGAGCGACATAGTTATACATCTCTGATTCTTCACATAAACGTGTTTATCTCCACTGTAACACCAAAACAGATATCGGAAGAACACCCTATCTGATCCGGTGATTTCATGCTCGAACGCATCTCCCGAAAGGAAGAATTTGATCTTTTTACCGCGTGGATAGCGATATCCATATCGTTTGCGATCATCAAGATCGCCCCGTATGGTATAACCGGGCCTGTCAGATCGGTCGATCCCGTTGCTGCCCTGATCTTTTTTGGCATTGCTCTCCTGACCGCCGGTATCGGGTTTATCCTCCACGAGATGGCCCACAAGTTTACCGCAATACGATTCGGGTACTGGGCGGAATTCCGGAAAGACAATACCATGCTGCTTTTTGCCGTGCTCCTTGCAGCCCTTGTCGGGTTTGTCTTTGCAGCCCCGGGTGCAACTGTCATCTATAGCAACAACGGAAGCGGACAGGGTCTGACCAAGCGGGAGAATGGTATCATCTCGGCTTCAGGACCGGTTGTCAACCTCCTGCTCTGCATCCCGTTCGGTGCCCTGGTGCTTTTCGGAGGCTCAGGAATGGGCGGCCTGCTGACCTATATCGGAATCTTTGGTATTCAGATCAATGCCATGATAGCGGCGTTCAACCTGCTCCCGATCAGTGTCCTTGATGGCAGGAAAGTGATGGCCTGGAATATTCCGATCTTCGCTGTGCTGATCATCGCATCATTCGGGACGCTCGTGGCATCATTCTATATGCTCTGATTCCAATCAATTTTTTAAAAAAAGTGCGGATGAAACTCCTGTTCATCCTGTTTTTAACGTTTCAATAACCCCGACTACCTTCTGCCCCTTTTCAAACGCATCCTTCAGCGCAGTCGGGTGATTTTTGATCCCCTTGAATTCATCCATATTATTGGCAATGATATTGTCGTAGTATTCAAAACCGGTGCCATTGAAGATGGCAGTGATGGCCGGAAATGCCCCGTCAAAGACATGGTCCCAGTTCTGCCCGGCCGTTGAGATGAAGAGCCCTTTGTGGCGTTTGATCTGCTCATCGGGGAAAAAGAGTGTTTTTAAGATGAACTTCCGGGCCCAGAGATACTGCCCCCGGTCGATCAGCCCCTTGAGTTCTGCAGTGATTCCCATCGTATAGATGGGAGAGGCGACCGCAATACAATCGGCCGCCAGTATTTTGTCAAATAATGCGATTGCATCATCCTTCACAATGCATTCGCCGGTTTTATGGCAGGCATTGCATCCCCGGCAGGGCGCGTAGTCCAGATCCTTGAGCACCACTTTCTCTACTGTTGCACCGGCTGCCCTTGCCCCCTCTAAGAAACTGTCGAGCAGGGTCTCAGTATTCCCGTGCCGGTGCGGGCTTCCGGATATGCCAAGAACGGTTACGGTCATACATTCACGCCGCGAGCCTTTTTTTGATCTCGGTTATTAATGTCTTTCCAAGTTTCTCGGCATCAGCCCGGGCGGTCGGGTGCTTCTCGATCGCTCCTTTCTCGTCCACGTTGTTGATCATCAGGTAACTGATATCAGCGTCCTTGATATCAATGACATGATAGAAGCATTTCACGGATGGGACAGCAGCATCGAAGACATGGTCCCAGTTCTGCCCGGCAGAAGCGAGAAAAACCCCGAGCCTCTTCCCCTTGCGCTCCAGGGGAATAATAGGGAGCTTGAGCACGTATTTCCGTGAACGGAAGACCTGTGCCCGGTCGATCAGGGCTTTTGCCTGTGCAGCGATACCCATACAAAAAATTGGTGACGACAGCAGGATAATATCGGCAGCGATGATCTTGTCATGGTAGATTGCCATGCCATCAGGCTGCACGCATTTATTGAGTTTCTCGCAGGCATTGCACCCCTTGCAGGGATTGATATTGGCTTCTGTCAGGGCAACTTTCTCTATGACCACGTCAGGATCAACAATCATCCCGCCCAGCACCCATTCCAGCAGCGTCTCGGAGTTGCCATGCCTCCGGGGACTTCCGGCAAAGGCGAGAACTTTTATCGGCATAGTTCTGTTCTACGCAGTACAATCAGAAAAACCATTGGATGAGAACAGACCGGATGGATAAAAAAGAGGGGATTTCATTCAGGCTTGTTTCATTCTGATGAAGCCATTTCCGGTTTTAGCCACAACAACCCGTTTCACGTCAGCCCGATCTTGGTTGCCTGAGCCGGATTGGTGAGCATACTTGCGTATATCTTGGTATCCGCTGAATCGATCTTCCCGTTGCTGTCCGAGTCGCAGTGCAGGTCAGGTTTGACCAGGCCGTCGGCCATCTGTTTTACTGCCATTGCATCGGCGGCATCCCCCTGGATACCGTCACGGTTGCAGTCGATTCCCGGTGCGGGTTCCGCAGAGAGGAGCCACTTCCCGTTCTGGATTGCCATCGGCACATGGGTGCTGTCTTTTTGTAAGGCATTGACGCTCAACACCTTGATATCCCCCTGGGTTATCGCTGAAAGCATTGAACCGTCAATCTTCTCCTGGGTTGGATCCCAGTGATACCAGAGTTTGAGGTAGCATAAAGTTCCGGAACCCGAGATCCCGTTCGGTGAGCTGGCCAGGATGCTGATCGCTTCTTTTTTTGTGGAATAGGTGGAGGCCTTTTCAGTATTCCAGAAGAGCTGGGAATTTAAATCCTGGAGCAGTGGTCCTTTCTCTACGTCAAGGAGCCAGACCCGTGCTGCTCCCCAGTAGTTTGCCTGGATCGAGAACGTGGTGATGTTATTTACATAACTCACGTTCACCGGGACCCACACGACCCCTCCGATAGACTGGGGTGTGGGGGGCATCTTCACGGGATCAATGGAGATGGTCGGGGTTTTGGAGACGTTTGGAGTGAAATATCCGACCAGTGGTTGGGTGTAGTATTGGATGCCTGTCAGTATTTGCGCAGGAATGGAAGGGGATATCGTTTGCTGGGTTGGGACGGGAGCCAGTGGAAGGACCGGAAGGGATTGCGGGGCTGTTGCGACTAGGGTAATGATATTGATTGGGGCCAGGGTTGGCTGAACTGTTACGAGAGGTGCGATCTCTATCGGTTTCTGCCGGAAGCAGAACATCTCCAGGGGGCCCGCCACGTTACTGGCCGTGTAAGAACAGGGACGGTCAGCGCTCTGGATAAATCCGTTCTCACCCCACCGGGTTACGGCTTCGGACCGGAAAAGGCACTCACCGGGTACCTGGCAGGCCACCGTATTGGGTGTTGGTTCTGGGGTTGGAACCGCTGTAACCAGCACAAATACAGGTGTGGTGGTTACAACCTGCATCCGGGAGAGCGGTGCCGCAGAAACCAAGGAACAACAGAGAAGGAGTGCTGTGAATACGATAATGCTGCACCAGAGATGAGGGGAACGGGAAGGGGATTTCATGGGAATTTCCGGTTTCTACCAGTGGATCAACACGAGAGATAAGAATTGTGAAATGGATTTAGAAACTGGTGAAAAATATGGGAGTAAAAAGGGTTTTTCCCTGCTTCATACATTCTTGAAGCAGAGGTACCAGTCCTTGCACTCGTACCCCTCGGAAGGACGCTTGTCCATCTCCGCTGTGGTTTTTGGCGGGGGGCACGACTACTTTCTCGCCCGGTTGCCAATTGGCCGGGGTCGAGACTTTGAACTTGTCCGTGGTCTGGAGTGCCTTGACCAGCCGTATGATCTCGGGCATGAACCGCCCGTTCTGGAGCGGGTAATAGATCATTGCCCGCATGACTCCCTTGTCGTCAATGAAAAAGACGCAGCGGACCGCGGCAGTAGAGGATTGCCCCGGGTGGATCATACCGTATTTCTTTGCCACCTTCATGGTCAGGTCAGCGATGATCGGGAAGGGGATGGTAATGCCCATCTTCTCCTTGATCGCGTGCACCCATGCGAGATGGGCTGATATGCTGTCAACCGACAGGCCGATCAGCTGGACATTGAGCGCCTGCAATTCATCGTAAATCTGTGCAAAGGCCAGAAACTCCGTGGTGCACACCGGTGTGAAGTCCGCCGGGTGCGAGAAGAGTACCACCCATTTCCCTTTCAGGGATGAGAGCTTGATGGGCCCCTGGGTGGTCTCCGCCTCAAAGTCCGGCGCCGGTTCCCCGAGAACGGGGAACGTGATACAGGTATCGTCTTCCATGATGTCTCACCCGGGAATGGATTTAAGGCATGACCTCGTCGAGCTGGGCTTTGCCATAGACATAGGCGGGCATACCTGAGAGCAGGAAGGTGACGCGGAGCGCCTCTTCTACCTCTCCTTTCGTGACCCCGATATTTTTTGCACCGGCCAGCTGGGCACGGACTGCGTGCTGGTCACGCATGGCGGCAGCAATCGCAATCGCAATCAGTTTTTTTGTCTTGCATGAGATCTTGCCGTCATCCCAGATGTGCTGCTCGAATTTCATAACGAGGTTGAACATCTCGGGCTCTTTTGTGGTCAGTTCCTTGAAAAACTTCGGCACTTTTCCGATCTTCTTCTCGAGGGTTTTAAGTCCCTTTTCCGATCCTTTCATTGCAACCGGTTTCTTTGCCGGTGCTGCTTTAACTGCCGTTTTTTTGGCTGCTGCTTTTTTCACTGCCATAATCGTTCACTCCTCCAGTTGCATGGGTTCGCCGCAGCAGATCAGTTCGCCGCCGCCGCTCTCTTTCACTTCAACTACATTGCCGCAGATATCGCACTTGAAGATCTGCCCTTCTTTCGAGACGTTTACCATGTAGAGATCCTCTTTGCTGCTTCAGATAAACCTGGGAGCTGGCATCCAGGATGCATGTTTTTGCACCTCCCAGAATTCACACATGCCTTACTGTGCCCGAAAAGAAAAATGTGAAATTAGATGTTGCTTTTTCCGCGTTTTGGCGGGTTCTTTACATCATCCGCGGTCTTGATATCCGGACGGATATGTGTCATCGGGAAGCACTGGTACTCTTCACAGGAACAGGCAGGGCATTTCCTGAGATCCTGTTCGCTCTTGTCGAGAGTGAGTTCCTTTCCGCAATCGATGCAGACATATTTGCCGGGCCCGACTTTCTGTCCTGCACTGTATGACTTATTTTCGGTCAAATGATTCACCAAACTTCTCATTCACGTTCAAAGATATATATTGGTTGTGTTAGTACCACTGCTTTGATGCCGTCACTTTCAGGATTGTCAGGAATGCGGGATCTTATGCAAAGGTATATGCCCAGTTTTCACGTCTACTCTATATGGGAAAAAAGGTGATCGGTCTGCTCGGGAGTCCCCTTTCGGATGGTAACACGGCAAAACTGCTGGACCGTGCGCTTAAAGGAGCCGAGGATGCCGGTTGCACGGTAGAAAAAATTGAAGCTGCCAGTCTCGATCTCCAGGCCTGCATGGAGATGATGTTCTGCAAAGATCATGACACCTGCATCATGGACGATGACATGCAGCAGATCTACCCGAAATTCCGGGATATGGACGGTCTCATCATCGCCACACCGGTCATGACGATGGGAATTCCCGGGAAACTCAAATCACTGATGGACCGTTTCCAGGTCTTTTTTATGGCCAAGTATATCCGGAAGAAGTCGTTCATCGCAAAGGAGCGGAGAGAGGGGCGTAATGGGCTCTTCATCTGTATATCGGGTATGAAGATCCCTGAAGTTTTTGTCGGTGCAAAACTGACCGTGCAGGCATTTTTTGACATCATCGATTGCCAGTACGCCGATGAGCTGTTGATCAGTGACATGGATACGATCCGTGACATTACTGCACACCCGGATCTGCTCGAAGCCGCTTACCAGAAAGGGTATGCCCTGGGAAAATTGCTTACCGGGTAATCTTTCCTGTCCCGGCAACCTCTGTTCTGGTCTCGCAAAATCCCGCTGGTATGGGAACGCCCGGGATTGTTATTCCTCCGGTTCGCTAGAGCAATCCCCGTTCCTTCATGCTCAGGTAGCCACTCTTTGTTACAATGATATGGTCGATCAGCTGGATGCCCAGAAGCAGTCCTGCTTCCTTGAGCTGGGTGGTAATTGCAACATCCTGCGGGCTGGGTTCGAGCGAACCGGATGGATGGTTATGGACGCAGATGACTGATGCAGCCCGGTCCGTGATCGCATCGGCAAAGACTTCCCGGGGATGGACGAGGCTGTGGTTGAGCAGTCCGACAGTGATGATCCTGCTGTCAAGCACCTCTCCTGCACCGTTGAGGGTGATACAGATGAAATGCTCCTGCCGCTTGTCCCGCATCTCGGCAATAAGGGAGAGCGTCAGGATGTCCTGCGGTTTTGTGACCCTGATACTACCTTCAGCCGATGCATAGTAGCGTCTTCCCAGCTCAAAGCATGCCATGAGCTGGGCGGCCTTTGAAGGGCCTATCCCCATTACTGAGATGAGTTCATCATACCGGATTTTGCCCGGGCGTTCTTTTAAGAGCCCGCAGATCTCTTTTGCAATCTCGCGGACATCCTTACCCCGCGTTCCCCTTCCAAGGATCGATTCGATCAGTTCCTGGTCGGCAAGTGATGCCACTCCTTTCTTTGCAATCTTCTCGCGCGGCCTGTCCTGCTCCGGGACATCTTTCATCTTCTTCATGGTAAAAATCCGGCAATCAGGAGGTGGGAGATGCCGCGAACCTGTAGTATCTCCGGAATAAATTCTGAAATATATAAAATTTTCTTTTTGATATTCTGAAATTCCTGTACAACTCTGCCCCATGAAGAATCTTTAAGTCAGAATCTCTCCATATCCTATCCTCATGGCAACTATTGAAGATGCAAAAGAGGCATTTGCCGGCGAATCGCAGGCAAACCGGAAGTACCAGGCCTTCTCTGAAAAGGCCGCAGAAGAGGGTTTCAAAAACATTGCAACGCTCTATAAAGCTGCTTCAGAAGCAGAAGCGATTCATGCAAGGAAACTCTTAAAAGTGCTTGCGGCAGTCGAACCGACCGCAAAGAACCTTGAGGCAAGCATTGCCGGTGAGACTCACGAGTTCACCCACATGTATCCTGGGTTTGTTAAAGATGCTGAGGCAGAGGGCAGGAGCGATGCTGTGCTTGCGTTTACTCATGCAATGAAAGCTGAGCAGGTGCATGCAAGCCTGTACAAGAAGGCACTCGATGCGGTAAAGGCAGGAAATGATCTTGGACGGGAGAAAATCTTCCTCTGTCCGGTCTGCGGGAACATCGAGATAGGCAAAGTCCCGGACAAATGTCCGATCTGCGGTGTTTTTGGAAAACAGTTCCGGGAAATCACTCTATAATTTTTTCTTCGTCTTTTCTGATTTTACTAGCTTTATCTTGTATGCCTTGTTTTCTGCGCCGGTGAATCCATACTACGACAAGGACAAGGGCTATCAGGGTGGCCCAGGATGCGGAGTAGATGATGATGATAGGGTTGGCAAACACGTTATGAGACAAAAATAACGGGGGTTGTGACGGGGGTGCGATGCTCTCAAACCGGACTGCGACCCTGGCGGGGAAGCGTTCTTTTCCATCGAAATAATGGATATTTACGGTTGCATTTCCGGAGGGAACCACTCCTTCTGCCGGAGCGTTGTTGGTGTTCGGAAACGCAACAGTGCGGGTAATCCTGCCATGTTCGTCAGCGATCTCGATATACCATGCGTCAGGATATGCTTTTCCGTAAAGATCCCGGGCACTCACGACAAGTTTTGAACCCGTCGGCAGCGTCACCCTCCATATTCCGTTCTCGGATTTATTTGAAACGGAAAGGATCTGAATGACTGGTTCATCCGGTCCAAGGTTCACAACATCCGATGACGGATAGCAGATCGAAGCCGTTTCTTCTGTTTTACCTGATACCGGAGGTGCTACCGGCTCCTGCGAGCAGCGGAACCGGTCGTCCATTACCTGGCCATAGGTAAGTGCCCTGGGATAAATCCTCACCTCATCAAGTCCGCCGTGCAGATAATCTGAACATCCCGCATCCGGTTGATCCCCGGTTCCTGCATTTGCACCGAGTATAACGTAATTGGTATACGGGTAATGGATTAACCCCGATGCGTTCTGCTGGTTTCTCAGCACGCCATCGATATAGATCTTCGAGCTCTGCCCGTCATACGTTCCCGTAACATGGTGCCACTGATTCAAAGAGATGCCCTCGTGCTGCACAGGGAGATCCAGATCCCCGTAGCCTTCGAGATTTACCGTCCACCACAGATCACCCCCATCTCCAATGCCCAGCTGGTAACCCCCTTCGTTATATGAGGAGATCAAAGTCTGCGGGAGAAAAGAGTCAGTATAAAACCATGTGGAAACAGTGATTGCTTTTTCCGGGTGGTTACGGGAAGAATACGGAATGGCAACGTAGCTGTTAACCCCGTTGAACTTGAGTGCCCCACCGCAACCTCCGTTTTCAATCCGCGATGCGCTATACAGCGTCCCGCCATTCCCGTGCCCCGAACCATCGAGAATATAGGTGCCACTGCCCTCATTAAAACTAAGATACAATGAAGGATCTGTTGTTGTGTCCATCTGAACGGATGCAGCTAAGGCAGTTCCGGCCATCAGCAGAAAGAACAGGAAAAAAAATGCCGGTACACGCAGTCCCCTTCTGCTCCTGATGGTGCTCATGGTCTGATCAATGCTTTATGGGGGCTCATTAAAAAAGAATATTGCTATCGGCAAGCACAAGTCCGCACTCCCCGTCCATATATTTATATGACGCCAGCGCGTTTTTGCAAATGATGACGAAAGTTACCGTCTACTCCACGCAAAACTGTCCATACTGCCGGATGGCCAAAGCCTTTCTTGAAAAGCACGGTGTCACGTATGAGAGTATTGATGTAGGCGCGGATGTTGCTGCTGCGAAAAAGATGATCGATCTCTCCGGCCAGCGTGGTGTACCGGTGATTGTGATCGATGACGAGGTAATTGTTGGCTTTGATTCCGAGCGCCTGAACGAGCTCTTCGGGGAACCTCCGACCGGTGACAGTTACGATGTGGTGATTGTCGGTGCCGGTCCTGCGGGGCTCACGGCCGGGGTCTACTGCGCCAGAAAGATGTTGAATACGATCATCATCAGCGAAAATATAGGGGGGCAGGCCCTGGAATCGTGGGCGATCGAAAACTACATGGGTTACCGGATGATCACCGGTGAAGATCTGATGAAAAAGTTTGAA
>JANYKQ010000050.1 GCA_025358115.1 Methanomicrobiales archaeon
ACGGGCAGCCCAGCTCGGTGTCCAGATGATGTCCATGGCCGACCTCTTCAAGGTCGCCGATGTGATCACGGTCCACACCCCCCTGATTGCCGAGACGAAGCATGTCATCAATGAAAAGAGCATCGCGACGATGAAAGACGGCGTCCGGATCATCAACTGTGCCCGTGGCGGTATCATCGATGAGAAGGCGCTCTACGATGCAGTCAAGAGCGGCAAGGTTGCCGGGGCAGCCCTCGATGTCTTCGAGACCGAGCCCCCGACGGAATCCCCGCTCCTCACCCTCGACCAGATCATCGTGACTCCCCACCTAGGGGCCAGCACGGTCGAGGCACAGGTCAATGTTGCAGTCTCTGTTGCCAAGCAGTGCGTGGAAGTGCTCAAGGGAGGGTCTGCGAAATACGTGGTCAACGCTCCCATGGTCCCGGCCGAACTTGCCGATGTGCTCGCACCCTTTGCCCAGCTGGCCGAGAAGATGGGACGCTTCGTCACCCAGATCGCGGGTGGCAGGCTCTCCTCCGTTGAGCTTATCTATGGCGGGGAACTCTCTGCCTATGCCGGCAGTATGAAGTATGTTACGCGCCTTGCCCTCAAGGGACTTCTCGACCCGGTGCTCCAGGCCCCGGTCAATATCGTGAACGCAGATTTCATTGCAAAGGAACGCGGCATCACCGTCAGCGAGACCGTTACACAGGAGTCCAGCGGCTTCAAGAACCTCATCACCATCCGGGTCAGGACCGATAAGGGAGAAGAGACTGTCAGCGGCACGGTCTTCTTCAAGGGCCGCAGCCGCATTGTCGCGGTCGGTGGCTACACGATGGACATGATCCCCGAAGGATACGTGATTGTGTCACGCCACCTGGACAAGCCGGGCGTTATCGGGCGTGCCTCCACCATCCTCGGGAAATCCAATATCAATATTGCCGGCATGCAGGTCGGCCGGATTAATCCCGGTGAGCATGCCATCATGGTCCTGAACGTGGACAGCGAAGTGCCAGAAAGCGTGATGGAAGAGATACGCGGGATGCCCGGGATCTTTACCGCAACATGTGCCAGGATATCGAACGAGAAGATTTAATTCTTTTTTTAAGTGAGAGGGGGTACCCCTACCCCCCACTCCAAACAAAGAGGGGGGACCCCCACCCCCCTCCGGTTGCATGCACCCTGCCCCGGCTTCCTGTGGAGCCACGACGGACTCTCCATTCCCTCACGCAAAAGAGAAGGAGGGGGTGGTACCCTGTCCAAAATGTGAGGGGGGTATACCCACCCCCCGTCCAAAAAAAGAGAGGGGGACCCCCTCCCCCCTTGTCTTGCGAAAGACAGGGTAGCACCCCCCCTTTGTCCCATGAACATGAGCGGTGGTTCGTGTGGAGCATCCGACGTGAGGTGCTGTTTTAAGGATCGCAGTCCGGAGGCGTGGGACCCCCCTCTCATTGCCCGGACAGGGTACCACCCCCTCCCCCTCCCCCTCTCCAAAACCTGAGGGGGGGATACCCGCCCCACCTACCCCCCCTCCAATGTAAGAGGGGGTACCCCCTGCCCTCCACGCTTAGGAAAGGCAGGATCATATCCCCCTTGCACAGCCCGAATCTGACCTCCCGCTTGAAAATGGTAAAAATGGTTGCGGGATTGCATGAGAAAGACCCGGTAATTTCCCGAGGGGGTGTCGGTTTGCAATTTATGAATGAGTTGAATCAGATCAAAGATTTCATGGCTACGGGTCTTTTCTTCGAGCTCTCAAAGATAAAAAATTCAGGACACTCATGGTGAAACCTTTGTTTCAAAAATCCTAAAATAAAAAAGAGAATGGTTTTTCCTGTTCTTTACCCGCGTGCTCAGTTAACCGAAGTCGGGAAGGCATTGCCCGGGGGCATCGGGAATCCCGTAGTTGCCATATACGAGGATATGAACCAGGCTCCCACGATAATGATGATGATCAGCGGGATGATGACCGCGATGGCAACGGCAAGGATCGCTTTACCGGTACTCATCTCCTGGAGTTCCCGGATTCCCACGATACTCAGGGCCAGTGACCAGATCATGAAGATGAACCCGATGAAAGGGATCCACCCGAGAATATACCGGGGTGTGTGCCCGTAGATGATCGCCTTGAAGGTCTGCATGATACCCTTGCGCCCTCCCAGGAGATACACCCATAAGTGAATCCATGCGGCACAGAGGATGGTAAAGATAAACCCGCCCACCAGCATCATGAGGAATCCCACAACCAGAGCGATAATCCCTCCCTTTAGGGTGATCGCCGTGACAAAGGCGGCGAGGATCGAATGGAACAGGAGAATTGCGGCAAAATAGGTAAACACGACACCCGGCTCATCATTTATGGACTGCCGGAATGTTTCAACAGGATTTAAGAAGAATCCTTTCACCTTGGTAACAATGGGGTCAATCATGGTGATCAATGATTGTTATAACGGGAATATAAACGTTTGAGTTTGCGGATTTTTAATAAAAATCATCCCCGTCTGGATCGGGACCGGTAGGGTTGAAGTTACGATCAGTGAGGTGACAACAGCCTTGATGGAATGAACCGCGGGATGCCGGGGATTTTCACCATCCCGGCCGGCCTTTTTTTTTATGGGCAGGATGATTAAGCACATGCCGGCATGAACCTTTTCCAACATCTTTTTTAAGATTTTTAATAATTATTGTGAATTGTTTTCACTATCGTTTTTTGGAATTGGTGAATGATTATAGATAGTATGTTTTTTTAGTATTCTCCAGAAAGAAGGCCGGGTATATCGTGAGTCCGGGACTGATGGTGCATCGGGATGCCTGAACGTGTGGATATACTATGCTGAAACAGATCCTTAATGAATTCCTGTCAAACGATGGCGTGACAACCGCCGCACTGATTGGGCGTGACGGTTTTGTCATTGAGATTGCCGAGAAAGACAGCGAATCAGATATCGAAGCACTCGGGGCACTCAGTTCGAGTCTGGTGAGATTTTTTGATCAGAACAGGTTGTTATTGGAGATGGGATCTCTCCATCAGATTACCCTGGAATACCGGGACGGGGTCGTTCTTATCAGCCCTCTCACCGCGGAAGAATTCCTGGTGATTATTACCGACACCACAACGCGGTTGGGTCACCTGACCTACACGCTTGGGAGGACCAGCTCCCGGGTTGCGGCGATAATATAATTTCACCCGGTTCCCTTTCCGGGAAAATGCCCGTCCCTTCGCTCTAAAAAAAAGGTGACAGTTACTCTCTGTCGCTTTCTTTTCTGGCCGAACCAAACCTTCTGAACCGTGACGAGCCCGTGCTCCACCATTGCTTCGACTTCAGGCACGATGGCCATGATCCTTACCCCGGTATCCACTTCATAGATCATGACCGGAAGATCCAGCGAGAGGTTGAGCATATCCACCGTGCGGATCTTGTATTCGTGGCCATGCCTGATCATCCCCCGGAAAATGTTTTAGCGGGCTTTACCGGGAATTTTTTCATCATGGCAGGATCCCATGCACCGGTGATTTTCAACACGATCGCGTTTCTCCGCCCACCGTATCAGGGGAAGGACGGCCTCGCAGAGTTGTTTTCCCTCCCCGGTCAGGGTATACTCGACCCGGGGAGGGATCTCCGGGAAGGATTCCCGGTGGATCAGGTTCTCGTTCCGGAGATCTTTTAACACATCGGTTAAGGTCTTGGGACTGATCCCGTCAAGCCTCAGCATAATCTCATTGAACCGGATCTTTTCGTGATGCCCGATGATGCTGATGACCAGGATTGCCCACTTCTTCCCGATAATATTGATGATGCCTTCAAGGGGGCAGAGGCAGATGTGATTACTTTCTTTTTCCATAGTCACTTCAAAACTATAAACTTGACATCATTAATACTTTCCAATTGATAGTGATTAAAAAGAGAAACATTCAGGAGAAAATCAATGTGCCATGTACCAGAAGGAAAGGCGGCAGAGCAGGTGAATGCCCGCTGCGGTTGCGGATGCGACTGTCCCGCGACACTCACGGTTGAGGAAGAGATCAAAACCCTGGAAGAACACAGAAAAATCCTTCAGGGCCGGATTCAGATGATCGATACGAAAATTGCCGGACTGAAAAAGACCGTGAACCAGCCATGAATGCAATAGAAGCCGGGCACCTCGTCAAACGATTCGGTGCCATAACCGCAGTGAACGATGTCAGCCTCACGGTGCGCGAGGGCGAGACCTTCGGGTTCCTCGGTCCGAACGGGGCCGGAAAGACCACCACGATGCGGATGCTCACCGGGGTCCTTACACCCGAAACGGGAACGGTCCTCATCAATGGTATCGATATCCACCGCCACCCGCTTGATGCCAAGATGCAGATGGGCGTCATCCCGGAGAGCAGCACGGTCTATGGCGACATGTCAGCAGAGCAGAACCTGCACCTGAGCGGGAAGATGTACGGCATGCCCCGGGCACTCCGGGAGAAGCGGATCGATGAGATCCTTTCACAGATGGGCCTGTCCGATAAACGGCGTATCCTGGTCAGGACCTTTTCCAAGGGAATGAAGCAGCGGGTGAGTATCGCGTGCGCCATCATTCACCGGCCCAAAGTCCTGTTCCTCGATGAACCCACGAGCGGGCTTGACGTGCAGAGCCGCAGGCTCGTGATAGAGACCATTCACCAGATGAACGAACAGGGCAGCACCATCTTTCTCACTACGCACAATATCGAAGAGGCAAACACCCTCTGCCAGACAGTCTGCATCATCAACAAGGGGAGGATCGTTGCGCAGGACAGTCCCGAACGGCTCAGGAAGATGTTCGATACCACGCAGTCGGTTGAAGTCTCCTTTGACCGGGCCGTTACCCGGGACCTGTTCGCAGGGGAGGGTATTTTGCGGGCAGAACCCTGCGGGGACAAATGGCGCCTGTATACGGACAACCCTGATGCGGTCCTCAAATACCTTGTCGGACGTGCGGAGCGCGAGTCCCTTGGTATCACATCCCTCACGACATCCGGCCCGAGCCTCGAGGAGGCATTTGTCCACCTCACGGAGTGTGCATGATGGAAGTCCCGTTGTTCCTCCGGGGAATTCTCGTCATCACCGGGAAGAACATGAGACTGTATTACACCAAGCCTCCCGTGCTGATGTTCGGGCTCCTCTTCCCGCTCTTCATGTTCTTTGCGTTCTTTGTCGGCCGCCACCTTGACCTGGTAACCTTCTTCCCGGCCTTCCTCGCCATGATGCTCTTCTTCACCGCCTCATCGGTAGGTCCGCTGATAACACCCTGGGAGAAACGGGAGAAGACGTATGAACGGCTCCTCTCGTACCCGGTTACGCAGGACAGCATCATTCTCGGGGATGTTGCAGCAGGTGCTTTCTTCGGGCTGGGCATCTCCCTGCTCGTCTGGATAGCAAGTACCGTCTTTATTCCGGTTGCGATCACCAGCCCGGGATTATTTGCCCTCGCGTTCATCCTTGGCACACTTGCATGTGCTGCGCTGGGCGTCCTGCTCGCATCCCCGGCCTCAGACAGCCCGCCGAATGTGATGATCTTTTCGAACCTGATCCGGTTCCCGCTCATCTTCATCTCGGGGATCTTTGTCCCGCTCTCGCAGATGCAGGGCTGGGGCCTGACCCTTGCTTATTGTTCGCCGCTCACGTACCTCGTGGACCTGTTCAATGCTGCCATGCAGGGGACCTCGGTATTTTCACCGCTTGTTGACTGTGTCGTACTCATCGGTGTCTCTGCCGGCTTTATCATCGCTGCCCGGATCATCCAGAAGCGAAACCTGGTCAAGGGGATGTAAGAATAAGATATGCACGGGATTGGTTGGGGATTACAGTATCTCCCCTTTTTTGACCGTCATGATAGCATGCCTCCCATTTCATTTCTGTTGCCAACGCCTCCCTCCATCCCGTAAAATCACCCGCATGCATCACAAAAAACGGGTTTGCGGGATTGCGTTATTGCGTGAGAATGGCCAGGGGGTTTCCGGATGCAGTCCCGGCTGTTTTTCCCGGGACAATGGAGGATTGTTACCGGGTAAGGGGGGAGTTGACGCACAACGAGGCTTCGTCCCGGTTGCATGGGCTTATCCATCAGCGTAAGGCACAAGAATGCGAAACAGCAAAAATATCGTACATGAAGCAATTGATAAAAGATACCGCCGGACTTGGCACAGCGTTCTGGCTGATCGGGTACCTTGCATCGCTGGTCCTGTTCTTCTCGCCGTTCGCAGGAGTCATGGGCTGGATTCTCACTGCCTTTTTCACCCCGGTCACTATCGCGATCGTGTGGTTGTGGTTCAGGAAACGCGAATACCTCCCGCTGCAGTACTATGCGGGAATCGGGGTTGCATGGGTACTGATTGCAATCGTGCTCGACTACCTGTTCATCGTCCTGCTGTTCCAGGCGCATTATTACGAAACTGATGTGTTCGTGTACTATGCCGTGACATTCCTTATCCCGGTGGGAGTCGGGTTGTATCTCAACCGGGATTGTACCGGGCCGGTCGGAAAAACCGGGCTAAACAGGTAGCGCCGGTTTTTCTCAGGTATAAATCCCCATCCCCTCTCTTTTATTGAAGCACGCTCCTTCCGCCCTTCACCCTTTATGATATCACTACCGCATAATAATCACACCTGTTTCTCGGGCATGTATCAGAAAATTCAAGCCGGGTTACGGATCAGCCCCCGACTCATTCACCGGCATTTCCTGCGGAACGGATTGTCAGGAACGTTCAAGTAATTATCACCCGAACCAAGGATGATGAATTCCGGGCTCCGGGTAAAAGTATCGCTATCCCTCGTATTCCTGCTCCTCATTCTCGTCCCTGCTGCTGCCCTTCCGACCGGGAATACCACTACGTACTCCATCGTTCATCTGTCGGACACCCAGAACCTGGCCACCCGTTTCCCGAAAACCTATGATTACACCTTCTCGTATCTCGAATCGATCAGGGACCAATACAATATTTCTGCTATTATCATCACGGGTGACCTGGTGAATACCTGGGATAGTAAAAAAGAGTGGGAGTCCTATTCCCATGCCGTTAATAAAACCACCATCCCCGTCTATGTCACCGCCGGAAACCATGACACGGATAACGGGAAGAATTACCGGTATTTTACCCGGGTTACCGGAAACTTAAAAGAGAATTACGTAACCCGGCTGGAGAATTTTGATCTCGTCGGGATCAACTACGTTGGCACGTCTCTCAAACCTGCGGAATTCATCTCCCTCCGGCAATCCCTGGTTGCTGCTCCTGAAACCTTCACGATCATTGCCACACACTACTACATGGATAAAAATGGGATCCTCTCTTCCCTGGGAAGGGATATCGAAGAGCAGTTGATCGTCAAGCCCACCATCGTCATGACCGGGCATGTGCATGCGGATTTTATCCGGTACAGGATGATGGGGCCGTACCCGTTGATCGAGGATCTGACCAACTACCAGAATGGTATCCCTTCCGGGGATTCATCTAAAAATATTTCGGCAGGTACCTTCTATACGGTCTCCACCCGCGATGGGCTGGTGGAAAAAATATCCTCGCAAACCATCTGGATCTCTCCCCGGCAATACCGGGGAAACGAGCATGTACTCTATGATATTACCGTGCCGAAGCCCGGGGCAGAACCGTCACACTATGAGATAATAAGTGATGACAACCGCACACCGGGAGTTCCTGGAGCCCCGCTCTTCACTGCGGCAGGAAGCGTTAAGGATTCAATACGGGAGTTCTTCAATGGATTATTCGGGGTCTTCTGACCGGATCCCGGTTTTACTCTTCTTTCTGGTGTCTTCATTAAAAATCCGGCTCGGAAGAAAAGGCTTTTCAGGCCACTGCTAAAAATTCAAGCTGGAGCAGGACTATGCCATTATCTTTTCTCGTGGAGATTAACAGGTGCGCCGTTTCCTCAGCATCCCCATTCTTCCGGGTTACGTCCGCAGGACGCCGGGTTATCTGCGTGCCGGTCCTGTATGTTTCGTTCACGGAATTCCTGATGGTACAAT
Source organism: Methanomicrobiales archaeon (assembly GCA_025358115.1). Lineage (GTDB taxonomy): Archaea > Halobacteriota > Methanomicrobia > Methanomicrobiales > Methanospirillaceae > Methanoregula. The sequence goes on from JANYKQ010000050.1 coordinate 7,972, forward strand.
CGGGGCAGGATGGGGTTTTCCCGCATCCAGCCGGAAGAAACGCATTGACACATTCAAGGAGATCCCCGCAGAGCTGTCCTTTGATCTTATCAATGGGTTTACTTACGGCAGCAAAAGCGAGAGTATTTGCCGCAAGAACATTGACATCCTTGTCAACGAGAAATACGGGGGCATCCAGCAGGTTGAGGAATTTCTGGAGATTAAACCCGTGTTCGGTCATAATTTTTGAATAACAGGAATTGCAGACCCCGTGGCTGGCCCTGTCGTCCGGGGATGTGCCTTCACTGATGACCGAATTAAAAAATGAGCAGATGGTCTTCATACTGGGCCTGGTAAATTAATATAAAAATTATTTCGATTTAAACCCTCTTCAGAACACTTTTTCTTCAGAACACTTTTGTTTCCGGAAAAATGTTCATGGCGACTTTCACCCGGGTAATCAGTCATCGGATCCAGAAAAAATGGGACTTTTTGTTCTCTCTTACCCAGCGAGCGTGAGGAACAGCAGGGAATAGGATATTATCGTGATTACCGGAATGATGCGGATCGACCAGTAGTTCACCCGGTCAACCCGGACCGTATCCCGGGTTTCAGTGAATTTTAAGATCAGGATCCCGGACACGAGCACCATGACGAGCGTTGCATACGTGATGATCATGAACAGGTCGAGGAAGGTTGCATAGGCAACAAGCGGGATGGCATCGGCTACCCGCCAGTGGATGAGCACCGCGGCAAGGAACATCGACGCGTTCAGGCCCAGCCGGGACGAGACCTTCATCATCAGCGATGAGAGCGAGACGATGACGATGAGCATGATGGGCAGGAAAAATTTCAGGATCGTTGATGCAGCGTCCCGGACTACGCCATACGAAAAGACCGCACGGGAATACGGGACCTCATCCCTGAGATAGGACTTGTTCGTGACGTGGGAGCCCGTGCCGGTTAAGGTCCATCCCGGAAGATCTGCTTCGGGATCGAGACCGTTCTCTGTCGGGTCCGTCACGAGGATGATCTCCTGTTCGTTCCTGAGCCTGGGCTCGAACTTGATAACGAGCGTGTGCCGGTCAAAAGGGTAACGGCTGAGGTCGGGTTCAGTAGTCAGGACTGCAATGATCCGGTACTCTTTTTCATAGGGAGAGTCGTTAATGGTGGTGATGGATGTGATCATGCCGTTCATCAGTTCGAGATCATTGACTGATACGGGTGCATCGGATTTGAGGTGTAAGTAAAAATCCGCCCCTACCGTCCCGGCTCCCACGTCAACCCGGTTGAAGTCTACAATATAGATGCCGATCTTCACCTGCTCCGGACCGGTCTTTTCTGTCTGCACCGACAGGTTCGGGATCGCTCCGGCAGCCACCGGGATCATAACCAGGGTAACTACGATAGCAATAAAGATGAGGCACCGTGTGATACGGAGTATCCCTTCCCGCGCCTGGCTCTCGTCCCGTGCAGGTATTCGGTTCGGTTTTGCAGCGTGGAAAATACGTCTGTCTCCTGTAAAAATACTGGGGGATGCTCTGCTATATTGATTGCTGTTCATTCCTGGCCGTGAAGCGGGAGTGGAGGCCAGAACCCCATGCCCATCATTTCCGAACAATCAGGTTTCCCGCTCTAATCTCTACGGTTGCACCTTCTGATCCCGATGTTTTTTTCCAGCCCTCAATATTTTTGCAGTTATGTTCACAGGGAAGGCGGTGTTTACCGCAGAAATACCGGCCACAGTACTCACAGTGAAACGGAAGGTACACCCGCTCCCTGCAAAAGAAGCAGTTCTCGTATACCGGAGGTTTTCGCTTTCCGAAAAACTTCGAAAAGAATGAACCGATTGTTGAGAGTATTCCCACAAATCTGTTATTGCTTTTCTTGGTTAAAAACATTGAACCCGGGGTTGGTTTTTTGGGCGGGATTGTTACCGGGAAATCAAAAGCCGGGGGAAATGAATGGATCTGATGTCCATGGCGGGGTCGCACGCAATGGACCCGGGTATCATCGTATAAAAAAAGGGTTGGCCTGTTCCGTTTCAGGACTTGTCTTGCTCCTGGTAAATCCTGACCGTGACCGGGAAAATATCCGGACGCTTATCGGTCATGATATACGTGTAACCCATCACGCTCACCAGGTATTCGAGATATCCTCTGGCAATGTTTGAGATCCACTCATTCCTGCTGCCGAGAACCAGGATATGGAACCACTGGATGAACAGGCAGATGAACGCGATGATCCCATACACCCAGAGGACGATACCTATCAGGATCCAGTAGAGGATACGGATGAGCAGTTCAAGGCGGCCCGCTTCCGGTTCAAATGTGAAGAGTTGTTGTTTTAAGTCAGTGCTGTCAGACATACAATCACCCGTTCAAAAGTGTGCGTGTGTGCGTATTATAGTTCTCGGATACCTGTACAGGGCATCTTCCGGGCCATTCCGTACACTAATTTTTAATAATACTAGCACAGATGTTATGGGGTATCAGAATTACCGAGGGCTCGTGGTCTAGTTGGCTATGACGTCGCCTTGACATGGCGGAGGTCCTGAGTTCGAATCTCAGCGGGCCCATCTTTCCTTTCATTTTTTTTATCATAAACCATACAGCGATGAGCATCGCGATATCTGCGGCAGGGAAGAGGAATGCATCAATCCCGGCAGGGAACGGGACCCGACCCCCTCCGCGAGAGAGAGAAGATCACGAAAAGACCAGACGTAACCGCAATTGCCCGGCCGGACATTTTTGTTTTCACCCCAATAACCCGGCTCCTGCTGCGATTATGATTTCGATAGGGTTTTTCGAGAATCTGCCAGAGAGCTGCACCCGTCATAACCCAATGGTATCAGCCCCCCGGTGCAGAGGGCTATAGCGACCCTTGCCACGCTCAACTCTTTTTCTCTGGCCGATCTCGTTTTGAGCGGCCACCGCCGGTCAATCACTTTTAATGAGCAGACGCACCAAAACTACTTTCATAAATCGGCGGTATTGCCCGAATATCCGGAAGGTTTCATGAAAATTCTCTTTGTCGTCTGCGGTGAAGGACTCGGGCATGCATCCCGCTGCCTCCATCTCGGGCATTACATGCAGCAGCAGGGACACACGGTCCACTTTGCCGGCTACGGCAAATCCTATGATTTCATGCAACAGCACGGGTGCTCTCACGTTCATAGCACTCCCCGCGAAGTCTGCCTCGAAGGGGAGAATGGTTTTTTCAGTCTGAAAAAGACGCTCTGGTACTCGAAATGGATCGCATTCGATATGATCCGCTCCGTTCTCAGCATCCGAAGGCTCATCACCGGGAATAAATTCGATTGCGTGGTGTGCGATACCATGTACGGGGGTGTACTTGCCGCACGGCTGCAAAAAGTCCCCATTGTGTTCATCACCAACCAGAACCATTTCAACGGGCCCGACCGGTCGACAAACAGTGTCTGGAAGTTTCTCAATTTCTCGATACAGCGGTACATCCGTCTCGCCGATCATGTGATCATCCCGGATTATCCTGCACCCGACACGGTCAGCGAATACAATATCGTTGTCCCCAAAGGAGAAGAGGAGCGGTACTCCTTTACCGGACCATTTTATGATTTCGATCCCGCCCGGTATACGTACGCCAGGAAGACTTTCTTTGCCAGTTTTGGGGGAGAACCCTATAAACTCCCGATGTACCTGATGCTGAAAACCATTGCCGACAAGCGAAAAGACCTGTGTTTCGATGTTTTTTATACCGGTAAGGATCTTCCGGCCTCTTCGGGTAATTTCATCTCGCATGGTTATGTCCCCAATATTTACGAGCACCTGGCACGGGCCCGGATTGCGATTGTTCACGGTGGCTTAACCACGCTGCACGAGGCCCTGCTCTTTGAAAAACCCGTCCTGATCATCATGGATCCCGGTCACCCTGAGCAGCAGAACAATGCAAAAAAGATAAAAGACATTGGCGCAGGGACCACGATTGACGGGAGGCTTGTCACCCAGGAAACCCTGGAGCAGAAGATTCTTGAAACCGTTGCGCTGACACCCCGCCCTTTCCGCGAGATTCATGCCGCTGTCAACGGGAGGAAAAACGCTGCCGGGATCATCTGCGCTATCGCAAACCGCAGCAAACCTTCATCTGGAATCATTGCAAAAGAGAACTAAATCAGGGAGTTATTATGCCGGAACCCGGGGAGATCATCACCCTCAAACCCACGGATGAAATTCGCGTATGCCCGGCATGCGGCTATACGTATGGTTTTCATACCTCTTTTATTTCCGTCATCGACCATAAGGACCGTCCGATTAAAGACACCCGGGAAATGTACCGGGTGATCCTCATCTGCCCGGAATGCGGGGCACGCTACGACGTGGGATGGCGCGTCTCATTTATCGATCCCGAGAACCGGGTTCTCAAAACCATTGAGATCCAGCAGCGTCCACCATGAGTACACATAACCAAAAAAACCTGCGGGACTTATGATGGAACCCCCTGACCCGGTGGTTATGGTATGATGCGGTGCGCTGAGTGCAAGGGAAAAGGCCAGTGCGGACTTTCCCGTTGCCCGATCATGAGCCGCTTCCACGCCCAGAGCTCGGTAAAACCGAGTATGGATTACCAGGGCAGTTCCCCTTCGGTCTTTATCGGAAGTTACGGGTATCCCGATGTGCAGGGCGGACCCCTGCTGATCAATGATTCCGACAATCCCCCGGAATGGATCCGGCAGAATCTCGGGATGGAGGATATCGTGGGGATCCGTGCCCGCACGATCCGGGGGAACTCGGGACTACAAGCCGTTGCCGGCAACCTGCAGGAGATTGCGCTCTCCACCACCCCGCTCGATGTCGATGTGCTGTTCACAAAACCAGTAGCGTTCAGCCTGAACTTCGATGGCACGGTCGCCCCGGTTGGCCTGACGGGGTCGGTCCGGCATATGGATGTGATCGGGAGTGCCCGGGTAGAGCGGGTGGTGGACCGGGTAACCTCCGATACGGATGTTACGGCAACCGATGCCTGTGTTGCCCTGATGAACTCGGATATCGATGTTTACCAGATCACGAAGCTGATGACAGCCGGGCTGCTGGGCCGGCGGCGGAAATTCGTCCCCACGCGATGGGCTATCACTGCTATTGACGACACGCTGTCCATACAGATGAAACGAGAGATTGCCCGGTATCCGCCTCTCGAAGAGATCCGCCTCTTTGACGGTGAGTGCTACGGCAACCGTATCCTCTGCATCCTTGTCCCGGGCGACTGGAAGTACGAGATGATCGAGATCTGGGGAAAACAGACCCTCTGGGCGGGGGATGAAGCCGTGATCGTTCAGGACCGGGAGGGAATGACGAAGAAAGGGTACTCGCCAATCTCCGGGGCGTACTACTCGGCCCGGCTTGCTGCCTGTGAATATCTCAAAAGCGTGAGGCGCTGCGCCCGGGTGATTATCGTACGCAATGTGTCGAGCGAGTACTGGGCACCGCTCGGCACGTGGGTGATCCGGGAGGCGACCCGGAAAGCGATGAGTGCTTCCTCCGTGGTATGCCCGTCGCTCGATGTGGCGGTTACTGAGGTATCGGCCCGGCTCGGGTCAGGATCGTGGCTCGGGCACAGCACTCTCATCCCGGAATTAAAAACGCAGCGGACGCTATTTTAGGGATTCTTTGGGATTTCATAAGGGTTATGAAATTATTGTGTTGATTTTCAAGATGGGGGCTGATGCCCCCATACCCCCACATGCGATGAACGCCGCCGCCCCCGACGGGGCGCCCCCGCGGCGGTTCTAATGAATGAAAGGGGATCTCGTTGCCCCGCCGCTATGGCATCCTCACATGGCATAGTGACAAAATGGGGGTCAAGGGGGTGCACCCCTTGGGCTGCCTCCCCCTTTGGGGGAGAGAGGGGGTCACACTCGCAATCTTCAGAAAAATACACGTACTATCTGATACCAACAGAGTATCTGTCAAAAAAACGATAGGTGACTCAAAACCCGCTGAGCCCTTCTAGCTCTTGTACGCCTGTGCGGAATTTGCCTGCCGCCTGTACCGGTCCCGGATGCTGTCGAGCGTTTCGATATCGGTGAGATCCTTGTCATCGCGGAGCCGGATGAACCGGGGGAACCGCAGGGCAAAACCGCCCTCGTAATTGGTGCTGGCCTGCAGCTCTGCATACCCCACCTCAAAGACCAGCGAGGGTTCGAATGTCACTTCCTTTCCGCTCTTTGCAATAACGGTGTCCTTGAGCAGAGCGTACACTTCGGCCAGCTGCTCATCGGAAAAACCGGTGGCAACCCTGCTTAACGGGATGAGTTTTCCTTCGTTCTGGCAGGCTACAAGGAATGAGCCGTATGCGTGTGCCCGTTTGCCTTCGCCCCACTCGGCCCCGATCACGGCAAGATCGAGCGTGTCCACCTCGGGCTTGATCTTGATCCAGTTCTTTCCCCGCTGGCCCGGTGAATAGGGCGAGGTGGGCACTTTTATCATGATACCTTCGTGGCCGGCAGCGAGGGCATCGGTATAGGTTTTCTCTATTGCGGTGGCATCGCTGCTCACCACCTGCGGGGCAATGAACATGGTGATCACGCTCTCGAGTTTTTTCCTTCGTTCCGTGAGCGGGAGATCGATTAAGGTCTCACCATCGAGCCAGAGGATATCAAAGACATTGGGCACCAGTTCGACTGCTTCCGTTGCCTCGGCCACATCATGGCGGCGCCGGAATCTGCGGAGTACGGACTGGAACGGCATGGGTTTGCCGTCTTTGATCGCAATGACTTCCCCGTCAATGATCACGTCATGATCGGTTGCCCCGAGCAGCTGCTCTATCACATCCGGCAGTGCCCCGGTCACATCCTCGAGGCGCCGTGAGTACATCCGGGCCCAGTTGCCCTTTTTGTGGAACTGGAACCGCGAACCATCGTATTTGTACTCGGCTGCAATTTCGCCATGCTCAGCGATCATGTCCGCAATCGAACCCTGCTGGGCGAGCATCATCCGCACCGGGTGGAACGGGGTGATCTGGACCGCTTTAAGAGCATCCGGTCCGAGTTTTGCCAACCGTGCAACCTCCCCGGAATCATTTAATGCCTGCATCGCGTGTTCGACCAGGGCCGAGTCTACGGAAAAAGCCTTGGCGATCGCTTCCCGCACGCTCCCTTCCCCGACACCGATGCGAAGCTCTTCGAGCATAATCCGTGCAAGATATCTGCCTTCGAGCGGGTGGGCATTTCCCAGCAGTCTGCGAACCGCGAGCAGTTTCTCCCGCTGGGATTTTTTCCCTTCCATCGCGGCGATGGCGATGATTTCACGGCCAACGCGGACCAGGTCGAGTTCCTCGTGGAAGAACGTGGTCATCGATTTTTCACCCAGCAGTTCCTCAACTGCCCCGCCAACATCCCCGGTCTGGTTGATCTTCTCGATCACCTGCTCTTTTTTGATGCCTGCCACGTACCCGATCGCTTCATACAGGAGGTTCGGTCCGATCCCGAGTTTCTGTGCACTCCAGTCAGGAAAGCACCTGCCCATGACAAACCGCACAAAGACCGGCAGCTCTTCCGGCGACAGCTTTGGCAGAACTGTGCTGATGAGATCGATCATCTCCAGCCGCCCGGAGATGGCCTCCAACTTCTCGCAGGTCTCGGAAAATTCCATGAAGAGCATGTGCGTTTCTCGTCCTGATGTTTGGCCGGAATAGGGATTAACATTGTGTTTAAAAAACCAATAGGGGCAATTTTCTTTGCTATTATAAAAATGATGGATACCTGCGGGAACCCCGTTCGATGCTTCGATTCCCGATATCACGATTCCCGGGGGGGATGGGTGTGCAGGAGACGATACCAAAACACACCGCCCTTGATCCCAGGGTAAAGGGGATCATCTCCGGTGGGTACTCGACGAAACCGATGATCGTGGACCCCCTCTCATTCGGGTACGCCGCCGTGTTCGTCAAGCCGTACGGGTTTAAGGAACCCGGAGAAGCGCTCGATACGGCATTCAGGTAATTTTTTAATTTTCTCACAATGAAAAGTGTTGCGGGCAGGCTTTTGTGGTTCCACACTGGGTGGCGACAATCACGTTCATCTCATCGTAGATGAGCCCAAGCCCCTCCCGGGCGCTGGCAGTCACCCGTTCCGGGGTATTATTGGTCTCGCTTAAGTGTGCGAGGATCACCCGCGGCACATCCTTTCCCAGCGCCGTTAAGCAGGTGGCAGCTGCCGGGTTGGAGAGATGCCCCCGCTTTGAGCGGATCCTCCGTTTTAATGATTCCGGATACGGTCCGTTCGCGAGCATATCCGGGCAGTGATTGCTCTCCAGCACAATCCCGTCGCAGTGCCGGAGCCGCTCAAGCATGGGGGTATTCAGGATACCGGTATCCGTGCAGTACCCTATCCGCAACCCGTTCTCGCGGACAATAAATCCGCAGGGTTCAGCTGCATCGTGCGATGTGGCAAATGGTTCAATTGAAAAATCCCCTACTGCAAATACTTCATCATGGCGGCATACCCGGCAATCGATCGGCTTATCCGAAGTGCGCCGGTTATGCAGGAAATCATGCAATGTGCCTTGTGTTGCATAGGCAGGGATGCTGAGTTTTCGCATGAGCACATCCAGCCCCCGGATATGATCGCCATGCTCGTGGGTGACCAGCACAGCCCGGATCTGCCCGGCATCGAGCCCTGCGGCAGTAATACGCACAAGGGTCTCTTTGGCACTCAGTCCCGCATCGATGAGCAGGGCGCCACTCTCCCCCTGGATAAAAAAGCAGTTGCCTTTGCTTCCGCTGGCAAGTGTTGTGCAGCGCATTATGTTAATTATTGGCGATCCTCGTATTAACGAGCTTGGATGGGGTAAAAATGAGAGGAATTGTTTTTATTTTTTGGATTTGAGCATTTCGTACTCTGCCAGGACCGGCGCAATCGTTTTTGTTGCTATGGAGCGGCGCACCAGCGTGGTGAGTTTCCGGGAGTAATGGATATGCGCGACCTGGAAACTTACGATGAGCCCGAAGCAGAAGCAGGTGATGCTGATTAAGGAATAACTTACAACGTCAACCATCTTATTTTCCCTCCGTTAAGCTTCCCTCGCAAGTTCATCGACCATCGGGATTACGGAATCCGCATCTGAACACTCGGCGGCAATCACCATGAATCGTTTCGTGTAATACATGATCAGCAACTGGTATCCGAGGATCATACCGATAGTAAAGGTGATGATCCCGATACCTATGTAAATCAGAATATCTGTAAGCGGGTCAGCCATAGCGCATCTCATTGACTGTTACGGTGGCAACCTGATAAATTTATTGAATGGATCTTAAAGGCAGAGGTGCTCTTAGGAAGGATCTGCCCGCACATGAATCGCTGATGCTTTGACGCTTGCAATAACCGTAGTACCGATTGCAAGGCCAAGTTCCCCGCTGGAACGGTTGGTAATAAGGGCCGTGATGAGCAGCATCCCGCAATCAACGGTGACCCGGACGAACGGACCGAGTGTCACCAGTTTTACTATTGTCCCCATGATCTGGTTGCGGACACTTGTCTTCTGTGCCCCGTCAGGAATTGAGATCGTAACTTCCTCGGGCCGGATATAGAGCGCTACGGTCTTTCCCGGAGGGCAGGGGGTTACCACTTCGAACCGGGCATTGCCAATCGCTATCGTGGCATGTCCCTGCTCATTGGACTGCACCACTCCCTTGAGGATGGTATCGATGCCGACAAACCGTGCCACCTCCTTTCCCTTGGGCTGGTAGAAGATATCGTGGAGAGTGCCTACCTGTACAAGGCGCCCGTTCATGATCACCCCTATCCGGTGTGCAAGGCGCTGTCCCTGGATCATGTCATGCGTGGAGAAAAGAATCGTTGTATGCATCTCGCGGTTAATTTTTATAAGCAGGTCCTCGATGATCTCTGTTGAGACCGGGTCGAGGTTTGCGGTGGGCTCATCCAGCAGCAGCACTTCGGGCTCGGTTACCATTGCCCGTGCGATTGCCACCCGCTGCATCTCGCCACCGGACAGGCTGGTTGCCCTGCGCTTTTCAAACCCGGAAAGCCCGACCAGTTCAAGGGCTGACGTGATACGGGGATCAATTTGTGCCTGATCTGTGCCACGGAATTTCAGGCCGAATGCCACATTTTCTGCTACCGTGGTGTTGAGTACCGCGGGTTTCTGGAAGACCATGCTCATGCGTCTCCGGATGGCAAGGCGTGCCCGTTCTGTGCCGGCAGTATCGTGCCCGTCAAACAGGATCTTCCCTGCCGAAGGCCAGTCAAGAAGATCGATGAGGCGCAGCAGGGTAGTCTTACCGCTGCCGGAGGGGCCGATGATAGTAAAGATCTCGCCTCGATGGATCTCCAGGGTGATATCGTCAAGAATTTTTTGTTCACCGGCTATGCGGGAAAGCCCGGCTATCCGGATCATGAGCGGGGTCCTCCCATGACTTTCTGGTGCTCATAGGACAGACCGGAGGTGATGAGATTCATCGCTACGACAATAACGAGCGCAATAACCAGGAGGATAATACCCAGTGCGATAGAGAATCCAAAGTCCCCCATACCCGTCTGGAGGGCGATTGCGGTTGTCAGAACCCGTGTCTGGCCTGCAATATTTCCCCCGATCATCATGGCAACTCCTACTTCTGATATTGCTCTCCCGAATGCGAGAATCACCGCACTGAGGATCGCCAGCCTGGCTTCTTTTACGATCTGGGCAATGCTCTGGAACTCGGTTGCGCCAAGGGATACCAGGGTATCGCTGATGTTCCGGTCGACGCCGCTGAGTGCAGAGATCACAAGGCCGGTGGTGATGGGGATGATGAGCACCGTCTGCCCAAGAATCATCCCTTCCGGTGTGAAAAGGAGGCCGAAAAACCCAAGAGGCCCGCTCCGCGAGAGCAGGAGGTACAACAGCAAACCCACGACTACAGTCGGGACTGAATACAGGGTCTGGATGATCATCTTGAGGGTTCGCTTGCCCCGGAATTCGCGGAAATGGATCAGTCCCCCCAGGGGAATGGATATACATGCGGCGAGGATTGTTGCCATCAGGGAAATGTATACGGAGAGTGCCGCAATGTGCAGGACTTCCGGATTCAGCGTGACAATCAGGTTGAATGCCTGCGTAATTCCTGTGATTATCTCGTCCATACCTGTTCTCCCGGTTAAGAAAATAGTGGGTGAAGTGCGGTAATAAGACGTTCTAAAGGAGTTCTGTTGTTAATCGCTTTTCATTTATTTTAGGTATCTTTGTTTAGTGGCCTCTGCATGAACAGCAATTACTGCCCGGGAGGTTATTCCTGTTTCGTGCCCCGCGGAGGCAACCCCCCGTATCGCTGAAGGGGGAGCCTCCACTGAGGGTTAACAATCCGGGAGGTAACCTGAGATACACTAAAATAACCCTTTTGCGGGCTCCGTTTCCAGAAAACCGGTTCCGGAAAAGCCCGCAAAACCCGCCGTTTTTGTCTTGATAATAAGTATGGCTGTTTAACGCCTGGATTGTCAAAATACGGGTGGAAACGCCCTCGCCAAATTGACGCAGGGGGCCTTTAAACCGGGGTTCTTTTCGTCTCTTACATTCCTCCATCCGGGCACCCTGGACCCTGACAGAATGCGAATCGGTGTGGTATTTTTTCTGGGGCGGATCAAAAATCAGACTTTTGCAATGAATCACAGGGATAAGATCATTGCTTCAAGGGGGGGGCGAAATTACGGGATGCGGTTATGCTCAACGGGGCTTCCCCCATGGTCCGTCAGAAAAATGACCGGAATAACAGAACCCTTTTCTATCTGGTGACAGCCATTTCTCCTTTATCAGGGACGCGAGGTCCGGATGATCTGATATACACTAAATTAAGGCCTATACGGGCTCCGTTTCCTGAATTTTGTTCACGAAAAGCCCGCAAAACCGTTATTTACCCCTCATTCGGAAAATATCTCCTGTTTTCACCCCGATTGCCGAAATACAAGCGGAAACCCCCTCACCGGACTCCTACCAAGGGGCTTTAAACCGAGGTTTTTTTCGCCACGCAGTTTACTCAATCCGGGCTTCATAAACCCGACCGGAATGTGAATATGATGATCATTTTTTCCGGGGATGTGATAATGCAGAAAATCGTGACGATTGTGTAAAATTAAAAAGCTGTATTAATGAAAAGACGAAAGTTATTGATCATGGCGGAAAACCAGAAGTGTGAATATTGTGGGAAAGAAGCAATCGGGCTCCAGTCACTGGAGGGCGCTTTTGCCTATGTCTGCAAAGACCATGCCGATGGCCTCCTCCTTGCACTCAAACCCGGCGAGAAAAAGTTTACGGTGTCTGTGTTCTCGAACGGTACAGCTGATGGCGGAAAAACAGAAGTGTGAGTACTGTGGGAAGGAAGCAATCGGGGTCCAGGGCCTCGGGTGCAGTGTTGCCTTCGTCTGCCGGGACCATGCCGACAATCTCCTTCTTGCTCTCAAACCCGGTGAAAAGCAGGTGTATGGGGAATGTTACTTCGAACTATTCGATGTACCCGGTCGCTGATTTTTTCCTGATATGATGGATGCAGTTTCCCTTAAGGATGCTCGTCCACCGGTCCCGTTGTTTCCTTTTTTCCCTGAGGGATTACTACCCCCCTGCCCGGGTCCCGCTATCAGGATCCCGTATACCGTAATGCGCCAGAAAAAAATCCTGCCTTGCATGATGGGAAATCTCTGCCATCATTATGATTTGACAGCACATCCGCTCACGAGCAGGGAGCAAATTGTCGGTTAAATTGCAAAAAAAAGATAGTGGAATTAGTGTTTGACAAACGGGTTGAACACGTTCTCGTAGATCATGTCGCTGCCGGTATTGTGGAGCCGGCCACGCTCGGTCTTCTCCTCGGCAAAGGCGAGGAGCGGGAGTTCCATGTTGACACCCGGGACATGGCCGAACATCTTTTCGAGTTCAACCTGCTGGGCGTGCATGAAGAGCGCGTTGGGGATCTCCGAGGGACAGAGTTCCTGGCACTGGCCGCAGTTCACACAGGAGTCTGCTATGTGGGCGAACCGGATGAGGTGGAACATGAAGTTCGGGGGAAGTTCACCGGGCTTTACATAGGCCGGGTTCTTCGTTGTGCAATCCACACAATAGCAGATCGGGCAGGCTTCAATACACGAGTAACACTTGATGCAGCGGGAGGTCTCGCTCATG
>JANYKQ010000077.1 GCA_025358115.1 Methanomicrobiales archaeon
CCGCCTCCACCATGCTGCTGATCCCGTCACCGCAGCCTGAACGTCACGGCACTGCGAGTGATGGTCAGCAGCCTCAATGAACGGGAGTTTGCGTGAACTTACGAGACCAATGAAAAAAATCCGGCCCATGAACCGGATCGCAACAGATCTCCAACGCAGACCATGTCTGCCAGTGACCGGAAATGGATCGGGTTGTCATCGATCGGATATCTCCGGGGGCAGACGTTCTTCCATCAGGGAATAGCAGCCTGCCTCACGGGAAACCGTACGGCCCGGGCTGCAACCGACTCTTTGTTACGGGGAAACACTGGCCGGACCTGCACGAGATCAGCATATCCCCAAAAGAATATTTATGGGTTCACAACGGTGTAAAATTATGCCTTCATCTTCGGTAAAATACCTGGCAGTCCTCAGTCTTTTCCTGATAGCAGCAATCTGCATGGCCGGATGCACGGAGCAACCGGTAGCGCCGGCCCGGAATCCCGCCACACCCCCGCAGGGAGGATTAACGGGTACACAGCAGGCCGCCGGTTGTCCGGATATCCGGGTCTCCGGCCCGGGGTCCCTCACGTGGATCTCGGAGCCTCCCGCCGGTTCTGCCAATGCCGCATTGGTATCCGGCGCAAAAGAACTGATGAAGGGGATCTATACCTACCCGCCCGGTGCACCGGATTATCTCCCGTCTTCCTACACGGACCAGAAATCTTCCAACACCGCGTACATTGTACACGCGGCAAACCCGGGCAATGTATCCTGGGCACCGGCCGGAGAGACGCAGGTAGTCTGGAAGAGCAGCCCCGGCGGTCTTCCAAAGGGATGGAGCGGAGTCGTGACTACGGCCGGCCAGGCACCGGCAAAAGCTGCACCCGAACCCATTCACGTGATGACCGACTGCAGCGGATTCATCACTTCCCTCTTTACCTGGGCAAATACGCAGACTGCCACGCAGTTTACCGGCTGGAAGACCGGCAGCACCATCCCGGAAGCCGGCTGCTTCAACCCTGCCGGGGCCTGCAATGAACCTGCGCCACTTAACTACTACCATCTCTTCACCACGGGACAGGGAGGCTTCCGGAGCATATCTCTTGAGGACCTGCAGCCCGGCGATCTGATCGCCTATGCGAATACCAAGGACAGATCCGATTCCGGACATATCATGCTGGTCACCGCAGTCTCATCCTGCACCGGGGACCAGCAGTCCCGTTTCGTTGTTATCACGGATGAGACGGGATCGCCCCACAGCAATGATACCCGCACGGTAAAAACACTCGCATCCGGCGAGAAGACTGGCGCGGGACTGGGAATGGGAATTATCAGATTGACCTACACTCCCGCTGACAATCTCCGGTTTTATTGGGGACTGTCAGGTGACACCCCGCAGACCGGATCAATTGCGCTGGGACGAGCACTATAACTCCATACCGTCTTCCCGCTCTTTTTTTTTATGCCGGGGCACTTTGCCCCCCCATGGGGTAACCATGCCAGAAACCACCGGTCCAAAAAGATGACAGGTAATTTTAAAAAAAATCAGGGGGTTTTCTGCCGGTGCAGGGTCATGGCTATTGCCATTGCAGCGGAGGTTTTTGCCTTATCCCCCGGATTCATCATGCCGATGTAGAGGGTATCTGCATCCGTGAGGGTTCCCTTCGCCCATCCGCCCGGCTGGTCGATGAACGATAAGGTTTTTCCGTCAGGATCAAAGATCCCGGCAAACGTCTGGTTCGCCGGAATCCCTCCCTGTAAAAAGGTCTTGTACCCGCTGATAACGCGGCCGTCCTGCGAGGTGACGACCCAGGTATTCTTACCGGCCCCCATAGTCTGGATGCCATCGGCCAGCAGGTACACGGTTCCGTCATCGGATATCCAGGTTCCTTTCATATCGGGGGCGGGAACCATGGGATTATTCCCGGGTGCGGCAGCAACCGGTATGGCAGGAGTTGTTGCCGGGGGAACAGCCTGCGGCGTGCTGGTCGTGCATCCGGCTGTGCATAGCCCTGCTACAAGAATCAGGAGAAGGACAAAAATGAGGTAAGATGATCTCATGTGTTCACATAAACCATTTTTAAGGGAAATAGGTTTGGATGCAGGGTATAAACAGGAATTTGCCCAGGTGAAAAATTCTTGCGGGCAAAATGGACAATAATCCGTTTTTCTGCCCGGCCATCCTGCCGGGGCCATTATGAATATCCCAAGGTACTATTACAAATTCCGGCTCTGTTGAAATCCTTTTTCCTGTGATTCATTTGACTCTTACAGGCCGTCTGGAGGGTGACCCCCTCTCTCCCCCAGAGGGGGAGGCAGCCCAAGGGGAGCATCCCCTTGACCCCCACTTTTAAAGGGTTTCAACAGAGCCCAAATTCCTTTAATCCGGCATCGGGAGAAGCGATCATCACCG
>JANYKQ010000083.1 GCA_025358115.1 Methanomicrobiales archaeon
ACCGGATAACCGCTCTCGGGGACTCCGTCCCCGCCGCTAGGGCAACCCTAATCAGGATTCCATACGCGCAAAAGGTCTGTCGACTTTTGCGCTACAAATTACCGGAAACTTGGAAATCCTAAATCGGGAGAAGAACCAGAATATTAGAATAACCTCGGGTTGAGTGATCAAGGGATTAGATAATTCAGATCTCCGATCCTTGCTGATCTGGGTGAGGATTTTGTGTTTTTTTTCAATAAACACATTCAGGTCGGTTTTAAACAAATCCACAGAATTGGACGTTAAAAATAACTTTAAAAAATTAATATTCTCTATTGAGTAACTAATATCGTAACTGGTTCTAAAAAACCGATAAAACGGTTTTGTTAAAAAATTCAGAATAAACTCTGCAGTCAACTCTTGTGAGCGAGTGATAGAATTGTTTACATCAGAGAAACACACATCAGCGACTTCAAGTGAGCCCGCTAAACAATGCAAGTTTCGTTTGATCTGATTCGATGCCATCATTTCAGGTTTATACCCGATGTCATGGTAAATTACAGCCCAAACATTATCGCATAAAGTCCGAATTTGAACCTCGAAGACCAGATTCTTGAACTCTTCGAAGTGGGGATCATTGGCTTTCAGAGTCGCATCCTTATGTACGCCTTTGTAGCCTTGTTCGTTATATTTCATTTTTTCATAAAAGTCATCAGTCTTAATTGTTTCAAGAGTATGGTCGATTATTTTACATATTTGGTGTATTTCTTCCCTAAACCGGCATATGACTCTAACGCCGAGTTTATCCGTCATACCTTCATAGGAGTATGAGCCCTTCTCTTTTCGCTTTAAATTTATTTTTTTAAACAGGGAGTATTCATCCTTTACTCTTGCCTCGATTTCGACAGCGAATCCATGGTTGAACATGGTTTCCTTCAAAAAAGGCTTCAGATATTTCATTAAGTTTTCATATTGGGGTCTTTCAACCTCCCATTTTTTTAAATCTTCTTCCAGTGTCATATTCATTGAGCAACAGGATTATCGCTATCGTCTGACTCTTTGATTTTTATCGTCCTCTTTTTGGTGACTTTTAGAGGTATTTTACTTATTTGGGATTTCACGGTAAATGTAGTTCCATTACTATCACTATGATCAATCGTTACTTCGGATGCAAAGTTGGCACTCGCGCCAGTGAGGGTGATACCATTTTCGAAAAGAATTTTCATTTTTTCTACTTTGTTTTTTATATGATCGGTATCCTTGGAGAAACCATTATACTCAATATTTTTTGATTGATACAAATCTTGGAGAGCCTTTCTCTTTTCAACAGGGATGTAGGTTTCAACATATTTTTTTGGCTCTATCTGGGTACTTTCACTCTGCAAGAATGCAGATAATTTTTCTCGGTGTTGGACTTGTTCAATAGCGGAAGGAAAATTACTTCCGATAAACTCAACGGTTACATCAAAAAATGATTCCGTTTGCAACTTTGAATCATTTGTATAAACGCACCCTAAAAAGTCTTTTAAATAATAATCCGCACCCTTATGCTCAGTGTTCTGGGTGTCACATAAAAACCCAATAATTTCAGGATCCTCGGTGTCAGTTTTTGGATTTTTGCAAAAAATCCCAACTTTTAAGACAGTTGCTTTCTGTAGTCGGATAATATGTTCGACCATGTCTATCCCTAAAGATAAGACATCCCCTTCTTTTACCTCGTGGATTTGTAAATCACGACCTTCTTCCAACTTAGCAATTATTAATACTGTCTTCGTATCGATCTTCCCATATAAAACAGCCAAAACGCCGCTCGTACTCCGTCGGTCCTGTTTTAGATCAAGCTGATGTGCCATGGAAATTGAATTATTTACAAAAACATCCGTCTGGACCTGTTCGGGGATTTCGAGGTTGTCCATTTTGAATAGAATATCTTTAATCCCAGACGGAGTGGTGGAAGGTGATTGAATATCCATTGAGATTCGGACTGCTTCGTGAGTAAGCACTTTTGTAATTTCTGATTTCAAGAAAAGGGCTTCTTTACTGTTATTCTGGTCAAATTTTATTATTTGTTTGCTGATCTGTGGAGGCAAGTGTTCATTCGTTGAAACGGGAGGATAAATTCGATGAAAAATTGCATACTTAAGATTTAAAAGAGCAACATCTTCCAACACTAATACTTCACCAATGTAAGATATAATCGGCTAAAATTTATAATACCATTTAATCGCATTGATAGAATCGACTCAACCGGTTCACGAAGCAGGTGCAAGGAAGACTGCAGGTCTCGTGTAACACTCTTAAAAAAAGGAAAAACGGCTGTGAATTTACGCCGATATTATCTACCATCTTCAATCATAGCAAATACAGCCGAATACAAGTCAGGATCTCGATTCTTGAATTCCTTCTCGATGAGGACTGCCATATCTTTCGAGTTTGAGATGTTTGGGATGGTCCTCTTGTAATAGTCATTCATACATCTGACAACCGGAGACCACACGGACATGCGTGGATTTGACAGGCCGTTACTAACGGCATCCTTTAGGATCCTTTTATCGACCTTACGTTTTACCTCAATAGTGATCGTTGTCTGAGATTGTTCAACAACAGTACACTTTGATTTCGTTTTCGGTTTTTTGTCCTTCATTGAATTTACATCCCCAATTTTGTCATATTCTTACGGCGATAACCGATAATTGGCAGATGTCGTCTGTGATCATATCAAAATTGACACAGGATGTATTTATAATATCGAGAAAAAAGGAAATTTTTACTATTGACTGAATATTGTGACATTATTCGTTCATTGCATTCTCAATTAGCCCACCAATATCCGCCGTATTCTTAGATACGGCCCATTCCCATTTACCAAATCCGCCTTGTGAGTTTACTGCCCGAATCCATTCATCAAGAAATTCCCGTTTAGTTTTATTCTGTTGGGAGTCAACACCTTTAACTTCAAGCACCAGATGCTTGCCATTCCTGAGTTTGATAATGAAATCAGGGCGGTACTTGTGGAAGATGCCTTGGAATGTGTAACCGATCTCAAATCCCAAGTGATCGTTCTTGACCCAGGATTCTACAGTTTCGTTTCGGTCCAGAGCCCAAGATTCACTTGCCTCCCATCTGCTGTCATAAACACAGTGATTGATGTGAGATTTCTTTGTGTATTCACAAGGTTTGCTTGTGTACCAGGGTCTCATATCACCAGTGCTCCTTATTGGATGCTCACGATCATAGTTAGGTAAAAGGGTCTGGGTGTTCTCGAACCGTATGGCTTCCCAGATGTGCTGGACTACCTTGTTCATGTTGAGTGTAATGATGATCCGGCGTCTCGTGTCTTCCTTATCATAGAAGTCGGGGTCTATCCGTATTTTTCGTGAACGTATGACCTTTTCAACCAAGGGAATGATCTGGGCAATGAGAACGTCCTTGTTGCCATTCCATGAGGGCTGAACCTGCTCGTAAACCTCTTTTGCAGTGTCGAAGATGATCTTCTGCATCCGGAATTTGCTTGCAAGGTTCTGAAGGTCTATGGTCGTGATCTTGGAAATGTCGGGCTTTCCATCAAGCAGAGGTGCCAGTTCTGCAAGCATTGGTGTGTCTTGTGCACGTAAGACCAGGGGTTTGACCTTTTCAATATCGATAGATAACACAGGTTTGTACATGTGGTAGATGCTGAGTATGTTCGGCCACTGAATCTCGTACTTCTGCTTTTCCGGAACAGGACAGATCTGCATCTTAGGTGAAGGTGGAGCTGGGGGTCCGTCCTGGGATGTTTCGTGAGGCAGGAATGTGAAAGGGACCCCGAAGATGTTGACGTATTCAGGATCAAAGAATCCGTTCTCGTTGAGTTCGTATGATGTCCTGCGGAGACCCCGGCCCACAACTTGTTCACATAACAACTGGCTTGTGAATGCCCTCAGGCCGAGGATATGAGTCACGGTTTTTGCATCCCAGCCTTCTGATAACATTCCCACGGAGATAATGTTCTGGTACTGCTCACCGGGTTTCCCGAGTTGCCCAACAGTATCTACTATCAGACGGAGTTGTTCGGCTGTCTGTTGTTTGGTCAGCTTCGGAGTAATTTCTTCTGCAACCTCATCAGGTTCGACTACAGGCGTATCTCCCAGTTCGATAACATCCTCCTGTTCTTCTGCTTCATCCAGCAGTTTCGAATCGATACGGAGGGTCCGTTCGGGATCGCACAACTCAGGAATGCGGATTTTGTTCTTGTCAAAGGAGTATTTGATTCGCGCAGAGGTTTCAACGCTGTTTGCAACGGTTATCATTACCGGGGGTGTTTTGTACCCTTCTTTCAGCCATCGTTTCCTTGCTTCGAGCCAGTCAAGTCCTAACAGGTAGTAGGCATGAATGATCAGATCCGGCAAGGGTTCGTTTTCGCTCGCCCGTCTGTTAAGGTCTTCTTTTACGTCGGGATCGTTGTAAATGTGATATAACCGGGATTTGAAATTGGCAGCAACAGTACTATCATCCCTAACGACAATGCGCGGGGTTTTGACCAGGCCGGATTCAATGGCATCATTGAGACCAAAGTCACTGACAATCCATTCAAAAAGATCCGCACCGGCACTGCTCCTCCCTTGAGGAATGAACGGGGTGGCGGAGAAGTCGTACGCAGTCTGGATCGTTCGTGCAGCGTGGATCCGGTCCAAGCTCTTTAACCAGATTCTTGCATCTTCGATGTCTTTCTTCTTTCTACCCTTTTCCTGTTCTTCGAGAGGGACACGCCAGGCATGATGCGCTTCATCATTGATTACAATAATGTTCGTTGTATTTGCCAGTTCACCGAGGACACTGCGGACGTAGGCTTCATCACTCAGGGCACCTCGTTTGTCAACACTGCGCCGTTTCCTGACCTGTTCCTCGGTATCCCATTCAAGTGCATGACGGTTACGGATGACTACTTTACCCTGCCGAAGTTTGTCATCGAGTCCTTGGGGAATAATACTGAACTCGTCATAGTAATTGCCTACTGATGACGGTATCAGGACCTGTAACCGGCTCCTGACGGTCAGACCGGGTGCGACAACGAAGATGTATTTTGAGAACCGGTTGTCCTGGGGGTAAGTAACCTTGTTGAGTATCTGCCACGCAATAAGCATGGACATAACAATGGTTTTCCCCGATCCTGTTGCCATCTTGCAGCAGATACGCTGGAACAGGCTGCCATCACCAGGAATTTCAATACCTACCTTCTGGGATTCGGGAGCTTCCACGAGCCAGATAAGGGTTTCAATGGCTTCGAGCTGGCAGAAGAAAAACCTCCTGTTCTCCCGTTCCTCCGGATTGTACCAGTATTCCAGGAGCCGTCGGGTTATTCCTGTTACACCAGGGTAACCAGATTCTTTCCACAATTTCACACGGGGACGAATCTTGTTGACCAGTGGGATTTCAATAAAGTGGCCTGCGTCATCAAAGGATTTCGAATGCTCAGAGGCTACAAGGTATCCTGCACTCCGTCTCCCGTCTTTTTTCTGGAATCTTTTGGTCTTGAAGTTGTAATCCCAGAACTGTTTTGGTTCTTCGAACGGCGAATTGATGATGAGCTGGTCGATTTCACCGCTTGCCATCAGTCAACCTCGATGATCTTGATGCTTTCAATACCCCGATCATCCACAATCTTCACCGCGATGGTGTTGTAGGTCCCGAGTTTGAACGCCAGGGATGTTGTCCCGTGGTAGGCTTCAATGAGTTCTTCATCGAGCTCGGCTTTGAGGTTCTTTGCCAGCCGTGACCAGCCACCCTTCGCATCTGCCATAGGGAAGAAGACCTGTTTGGGATAGAGACTGCGGCCATCGTAATCCGTATCCAACATCCAGACCGCGATATTATGTGCCCCACCGGATACAACTGACCCGTTTTTGGTATCATAGTAATCAAAACCGAGCACCTGGACCTGATATTTTCCTTTATTGTCGCCTTCCTTGATCTTGTCAACCTGAACATCCGGCTGCCCGATGAGCCAGAAACTCTCATTGCTGACCCGTTTCTTCTTGAGATCGTCTGTGAGGAGATCGGCATTCATCTGGACCTTGAGGAGGGTCACATCCTTCCAGTTGGTCTCATCTATGTTCTTCGCTGCCTCAGGATCAAACTGGAATGCAACAAATAACACAATGTTGGGGTGGGGGACTCGTCTTTCCGCTTCCTTGATTGCGAGCTCGACCTGTTTTGGTTCGAGGGGTGCATGTTCAGGCCCGAATGATATTGCAACATTCTGGGAATTGGATTCCTTTGTAGCAGCTTCGGCATGCAGCCAGCGAGCTCCAGATAACGGTTCAACACGGGAAAACTCTATCTTCTGACCGCCTTTACCCCGAATACCTGTGCGAAGGAGTTCATCCCGCCAATCACTCTGACGTAGGGTTTCTCCGCTGCGAGCAACGGATTCATCTGCTGGAATCTTGATTTCAGGTTCTGTAAGGGGTTTTACAGTTGGAGATGGAACCGCTTCGACCGTGAAGGGACCGGTTACACGGATTCGGGTTTTGTCAACAAATGGTTGATCATACAGTGTCTCTGGCGTTGGAGGTTCATTGTTAGCAATGGATTTGAGGGTCACATGTGGCACAGTCTTGTATCTGAAACCACTGCCCACACCTTGTTCGGGATGTTGCAATTCATAATAATCAAACAGGGAAGTCATCATTCTCTGTTTAGTAAGTGTGACAGCGACACGAGACGTATCACAAGTAATCCAACGACGTCCCCACCGTTCAGAAACATGAGCCGTTGTTCCTGATCCGCATGTGGGATCTAAGACTAAATCGCCGGGATCAGTCGTCATTAGTAAACAACGTGCAATCACTTTTCGGCTCGTTTGAACAACATACGTCTTATCGGATTCTCCACCTGTATCCACCCATAAATTATCTAATTCGATAACTGGGAGATCAGAGTCGTATTTAATATAACGAAGGGTATTTCCGAACGCAACCAAGCGATTGGCTTTTTTTAGTCCGTCCATTCCTCCCGGATTCGTTTTCCAACTGCGATTTTTTGCCGGGGAATACTTTCCACCGTTGAAAGAATAGTCAAATACACAAGATGGAGTCAACCCCGAAGAGGACAAATTATCTGTTCTGAATGCTCTACTACCCTGGGGAAGTAACGCAGGGCGTATTTTTTCCTCATTAGTTAACCCCCGCCTTGAACCGTCCGGTAATTCAACATGAGTGTAGCCGCTCAAATCGAATTTATCCTTGTAAATTTGGTAATATTTTATGGATTTCCGGTTCTTTGCGTACCAGACAATAAAATCATTCGTCGACTTCAGAAGATTGGATCCAAGTCCGGTCGATTTTGTAAAAGTTATTATATTACAGAAATTACCGGTGCCGAAAACTTCGTCCATGATCTCCCGAACATGATGTACATTCTCATCAGAGATCTGGACAAACACACTACCGCTCTCTGTAAGCAGATCCCGGGCAAGCAACAATCTGTCCCGTAGGTACGTCAAATACGAATGAATCCCTAGTTCCCAAGTATCCCGGAACGCCTTGATCATCTCCGGTTCCTGGGTGAGGTCCTCATCCTTGCCGTCCTTCACATCTCTCTTGTTCACAAATGGCTGGAAGTTTGACCCGTACTTGATCCCATACGGCGGATCGATGTAGATCATCTGGACTTTACCAGCCATCCCTTCCTTGGCCAGCAGTGAATTCATCACCAGCAAGGAATCCCCGGCAATCAGCCGGTTGGACCAGTTGTGTTTGTGTTTGTAGAACTCGATGGCTTCACGGATGGGGGGATTCTCGCCAGCATATTCAAAGAGGGAGACCTGGCGTTCACCAGCACCATTGCGTTTCTTTACGGCATTGATGAGGGTATAAGGATCGATGCGTTCATGGACGTGAAGGGAAACGGTAGGGACCTCGAATGTCGTGTGCTCTGCCTTGCCAGCCCATTGCAGTTGAGGGTCCAGGTGGGGGTCGTACTGGTGGTTTTCTTGTGGTCTTCAGGATCGTTCTCTGCCCGGACTAGGCCGATAGGGGGATTGTTGCAGCGTTTCTTATCGTCATGTTTGTATTGGCCGATCTGCTTTTTATCCTCAGGTTGTGCAGGAGCGGCTTTAGTGATTTTTACTTTTTTTTCAGCAGGAGCCCGGTCATCAGTGAGTACTGATTCTCGTGGAGTTTCTTCTGGTGGAGCTGTAGTCTTTGATTTGTGTCCCTTAGGCATCTGATTCCCTCTATGATGTCGAAGATGTTAATCTGGTGCACTTTAATTGTTTTGAAATGATATTTGACGGTAGAAATTTCATCTGATTTCCATATAGATAGTCTGATTAGAATTCTATATCGATGACCTAGATGGGTTTGGTTACCTAGATGTGGAGTTCAAAAGTCCTGGAAAATGAAGGCGATTGAACCTATCAATATAGTTGAATAAAAATGTCCAAGGACGATCTATATCGCGTAATCTTGAAATCTCCAAGTGGACTTTTCGCAGATTCATGCTGTTTTACATGCAGTGTATAGGGGTGCAAAATGAGAATGGAATTTGGGCTGATCGATTCTCCTCCAAATATGACTAAAACACATGGCTGTTTAATGGTGTCAGTTGTCAGGTATGTCAGTTCTTTTGGTAATATTCTTAAGAATCTGGTAAATTGATAGGAAGTCCTGTCAAATAGTGACAGGACGTGACATCAGACATC
The DNA here is from genome assembly GCA_025358115.1 of Methanomicrobiales archaeon. Lineage (GTDB taxonomy): Archaea > Halobacteriota > Methanomicrobia > Methanomicrobiales > Methanospirillaceae > Methanoregula. The sequence goes on from JANYKQ010000083.1 coordinate 8,663, forward strand.
ACTTTTATACCGGAAAAAGGATTTTAACCTCCTTTCTCCTCCATGTGTTCATCATCCGTCTTCAAACGGATATTCGTCCAATATCGGACTGTTTCTCGAATGGTCCCAGTCCATTCCGATGTCCTCCTACCATTAATTACGCCCTTCTCTTGGATCCTCAATGCAAACCTTTTCTGATTTAGTGGAAATTCACCGGTTTCTACGCACCATGATTTGTAGTCATCGTATAGCTCATTGCGTCTGCATTCAACTATGGGGAATCCAGATGTATTCAGGATGCACTCCTCGAAGAGATACTGCCCAACAATATCACTCTCATCCCGGAATTCGGTTGTTGCTTTCTGAACTTTCTCAGGTTTGGGAAGACGATTGCCGTTGGCATAGTACCGGCTAAGTCCGACAACACACCAATTCAGGATTCCTGGTAGTTCTGCAGTCAGTTTTTTGCCAATGTCCATATCTTTCTCACAATCTGGAATGGATACCCCAAATGGAAATAGCCAGAATCGACGCCAGATTGCATTGTCCGTGCCTCGGATTTTTGGTTTATGGTTCGTGGAGAACATAATCTTCGCTCTTGGAACAAACTCACGCTCATTCTCATACAGCTTCCTTACTGTGATCTTATCCGTGCCAGTCAACTGTTTAATCCAGGATTCCGAGAACCGAACACCTTCTTCACCTTCGGAACAAGTGGCAAGACGAGCTCCTTGTAAACGAACCAGATCACTCCTGGGGCCTTCAGATCGTTTTACTGCTAATGACTCTGGGGAAATATTCACGGCATAATCCCCGAGCAGTTCACTGAGCTTGTTCATCGTCGTGGACTTTCCATTTTGTCCAGAACCATGTAAGATGGTCATCATCTGTTCCGGGTTATCATGGAGCAGGAGGTATCCACAATAAGTCTGGAAATCATTTATGAACCCATCATCGCCAGCAAAAATACGTCGAATGTGGGCTTCCCAGACCGGGCATTTTTGTTCAGGATCATAATTGACATTAGCGGATTTGGTGTTGTAATCATCTCGCCGGTGTTCGCGGAATTGTAATGAGGATATCTCGAGAGTACCATTCTGACAATTGAGGAGATTGGGATTTGCATCCAATTCATTCAATGAAATTGCACACTCACTTTGGGCCAGCTTTAATACAGCCTCAACCCTTCTGAAAGACTCACTCTGCATTGCATGCCTTGCAATTCCTTTTCTGAGTGATTCATCACTCGCCCGTTCTGCCTCGCCATAGATAGTTCGGATTGTATCCTTGGCCTTAATCATCACAACATTGTGTTCATCTCGAGCCCAGAATTTCCCGGTCCACACCATCCAACTTTTTAAGGTCGGGCAATAGCGGCAGGAATGCCGGTGCTGTGCTATGAACCGCTCTGCATTGCCCATATCCGTAAGATTGAAGCCATCATTGCATCGGAGAAAATCCTGATTATAGGATCCTGTGGAACCCGCCAATGATTTTGCTATAGTCCTCGCACCATAAGAGTCGTATTCGCTCGATTCACCCCATTTTAATCTCATTAGTCGGGATTTACGGAAAAGACGGTCAATCTGGTCGGGGGACTTGGTAAAAAAACTGATTATCCCACATAATGCCAGGTCCGCTTCACTCTGGGACTGATACCCTGTGATATCGCCGGCCATGAGTGCCTTGAATTTATCAGAATTATTTGAATTTCGGCACAGATCAAGGACTTCAATATCTTTGAGATTAACCTGAACACTAGGATCGTCTTTTCCAATAATGACCTTTGATGCATTATCCAGCTTGTTTGATTGAGGTGAAACTCCATCTATCTTGGTTTGGAAATTGTCGAGAGCGCCCAGAACGGGAGCCTGAATCATATTGGGAGTTCCCTGAATATGCCATCCGGTGACAGTGAAGAACCTGCCATTATCATACATCTCTCGATTATTGCAACGATTTTTGCCCGCAGGCTTGACGCCAAGAGCAATTACATGTGCTCCGGTCATCGACGGGGATAGTTCACCATACGATCCAATACTCAGGATTTCGTCGTATGCCTCCGGGTCCCAGGTGTCTGTTTCCGGATCAAAGACATGATCCCAGTCAATACCAATAATGCCGTCACCAAGAACAAATCCAATTCCCGTGCTATCGCTGTTCTGATACGCAGTTAAGGTCTCTTCAAACCCCGCCCAGGATCCCTGATCGGTCACACTTGCAGGATTCCCCGTACTGGGATTGATAGGGATTTTGGTAACCTTGCCATTACGGATACTACGGTTCCACAACACCCATCTGTGTTTATTTTTCATGAATGCCGGGATTGAGTCAATCTCAATTTCCTGTTTGAAGACTTGGTTATTCTTCAATTGATTATTGCAGAGGCCATTCGTATATTCAATTGGCCTTTGGTCTGTCTTATCGGGAGCAACTTCAAGAGCTAGATTGATAGGACGGGCAGTTGTATCAATTATCATGGACAGGCCTCATTATTAGGGGAGGTCACCGTTCTGCTATTGCATACGTTTCCAGATTTTAGATTTGCAGTCAGATTCTGGAACCGTACTTCTTTCGTATCGAGAGTCATTTTTCAAAAATTATGTGTTTATTGAGAGATCTTTGATCTTAGTCGCTAAGGCTATTCGTAGTGTCTCAGAGAGGTTAATGCCATATTCTTGAGCATCCGTTCTGAGCTTTGTGGGCATCACAACAGTCACTTTGGACTGGAGGATGTCATTTTTCACAGTTTTGATTGGCATTGTTTACACGGTGCGCCACGTGTCGTTAAAAGGGAATGTTACTTTTGGCGCGGTGTAATGTGTATACCCCAGAATGAGTAGACACGAGACCGTAATGGTTCTGTTCAATGAAAAATTGACACATATACTATGGTTTTAGGATAGCAATTGCGTTAGAAACGGTTGATGAAAACTTAGTATTCAATACTAATTCAACAGTACTTCATAATATTCGCGTTAAAACTATTTAAACGCTCCTAAATGAAGTTGGATTTTAAAAAGGGGCTCATTGCGATAAGATATTGGGGATTGCAGGAGCAGTGATCTTCATGGAAAAGATTGCCACTTCCCGCATATCCCTTCAGTCATCGCGACCGAAGTTTGCGTATCCAATCATCCGATTACCGAGACGATTCCATTCGGTGGCGGGATCGGATGCGGAGATATTTTCTACGGAGTATATGGGTCAGCAGGCATTCCTTGTAGTCGTGAATGGATTAGACAACAAGTTAGACAACTTAAAAGGGTATCCTTCCCAAAATCAGGGAAATTCGTGGGAAAACGGCCCTAATCGGGAAAGCCGGGACTCGAAGGAAAACGTTCAGAATCAAGAAAGGGGTTACAGGGGGAATTCTTTCCACATGAGATGCTGCTATGGGGATTCGAACCCCAGTCGCGGGCGTGAAAGGCCCGCATGATTGGCCGGACTACACTATAGCAGCAAAGTTGCTCTCTATAATTACCCTGCCGGTTATAAATAGATTATGGAGAAAAAAGGCCGGTTTTGAAATCTCACCCGCAGGAATGAATGTATTGGGAATTTCCCGCGCAAAAAGGTTAGTTTTTATTGATTGGATATCCTTCAGAAGCGGTTACGGTTTTAAAAGCGGCCATGAGCTGCCGGGTGATCGGCCCGGGTTTGCCACTGCCAATCGTGCGGCCATCCACCCAGGTAATCGGTGCAACTTCCGCAGCCGTCCCGGTGCAGATGAGCTCGTCAGCAGTATACAGATCAAAATACCCCATATTCTGTTCCTTGACCGTAATACCCAGCGATTTTGCAATCTCGATGAGCACCATCCGGGTTATTCCCCGGAGATTATTGAGTGTGGGCGGGGTAATGATCTCACCATTCTTTACAACATAGAGATTATCGCCGGAACCTTCCGACAGGTACCCGTTCGTATCAAAGAAGATGGCTTCATCTCCCCCTTTATAGTTGGCTTCAATCTTTGCAAGAATATTGTTCAGGTAATTTAGGCTCTTGACATTCGGGGGCATGGATTCGGCGGAATTGCGCCGGACGGAGACCGTAACGCCCTTTAAACCCTTCTCGTAGAGGTCACCATACATCGCCCCCCATGTTACCGCGATGATGATCACGGATGGCTTTGGGCATTTACGCGGATCGAGACCGAGATCGCCAACCCCACGGGTGATTATCGGGCGGACATATGCGTCTTGTAAATTATTTTTGCGAAGCGTCTCACAGATAGCTTCGATCATCTCTTCTTTTGAGAGCGGAGGATGGATATCAATGGTCTTGGCCGAATCGTACAGGCGGTCGATATGTTCCTTTAACCGGAATATCTTCCCGTTATAGGCACGGATACCTTCAAACACCCCATCCCCGTACAGGAACCCGTGATCGAACACAGAGACTTTTGCCTGGTCATCCGGCACAAATTTTCCATCATAATAGATGATCATAGTTTCTGATGGATCGCAGGGGTTTTTGTAGTTTTTTCTTTTGTCCGGATATTTGGGAATAAATGACGATTATTTTTATTGCAGAAGAGATCCCAGGTTATAAGAACGCTTATAATTACCCGGAAAGCGATACTACTATCCATACGGGAAATTATATACATCGATCAGATAAAGGGGGAAATGATAAAATGTCCCACAATACCACAGCACAGAGCAACAAGACGCCTGTTTCTTCGGAGGACAGTGACAGCCTGTTCAAAACAGTTTTTGACCGGATCCAGACGGGAATCATCATCATCGATCCCGTTACGCATAAAATTGTCGATGCCAATGCGGTTGCCGAGGAGATCCTCGGCTCATCAAATAGTGAACTGAGAGATCATGTATGCCATGGATCGATCTGCCCCGCAAAAAAGGGTGCATGCCCGGTTACGGACCTGAATACTGCCATAACAAACGAAGAGCGGACATTCATCAACCGGAAAGGGGAATCCGTCGCCATTCTTAAAACAGTTACAAAATCTGCCATCAATGGAAAAGAGTACCTGATAGAAAGTTTTGTTGATATATCCGAACGGAAAAAAGCGGATGACCGGAAAAAAGCGCTCATTGGTTTTATGAATGAATCGGTGCTTCGTATCCGGCGTCCCCTTGAACTGACGAAAATGAACATGCAGCTCATTGCGGACCAGGTAAAAACCGGGGAATTTGAACCCGAAGAGATCCGGATGGAACTCCAGATCCAGGCAAATAACATCAGCCAGATGATAAAAAATCTCGATGAACTGGTCCTGATGGTTGCTGAGGAACGGGGAACGGAGATTCCCGAAGAGTTCAGGAAATTCCTTGTCGGGAAGTGAATGGAATGGCAGACATATTTTCGGGCGACCGTGAAAGCGACCATTTACTCTACCTCATGCTGGCCCCGCCGGAAAATATTCATCTGATGAATATTGCGGTTTTGAAAAAAATACTGGCTCAGGGATGCACCCCCCTTATCATCACGGTAAACCAGCCTTACAAGGTACTGACCAGAACCTACCTTCGGGAGGGCATTGATACTTCGAAGATTCATGTGATCGATGCTGTCACCCAGTACTCCGGGGGCACCGGCGACGAAAATCCCCGGGTGAAGTATGTCAATAACCCTTCAAACTTAACCGATCTCGGCATTGCAATCACAGAAGTACTCAAACATATGCCGGAGACGAAAAAATGTATCATGTTCGATTCGGTAAGCATGCTTCTTATCCATATCCCGTCAGTGACAGCGTCCAAGTTTTTCCATTTTGTGGTGAACAAACTCAAACTGTCCGATGTGTCAGGTATATTTCTCTGCGTGGAGAAAGGACTGGACCCGGTCATTCTTTCGCAGATGACTTCGTTTGTGGATAAGATCGTGGATTTTGAACCGGAACTTGCCGGTAACGGAAAGTGAATAACCCGGTTCAGGAAAAATCTGAAGTGCTACAATCATACCGGCAACAAAAACCGGAAAAACAAAAAAAATCTCTATTTGGGTTCTAATTTCTCAACGATATTTTATGAAGAAAAATCAGGCCTTCTTCCGGCAGGCATTTACAAAATGTTCAAACATCCCCCTGCTTCCAACCGGGTGTAGGTGAGAATAACTGCCCAGGGTATTGTCAATGAGTGCCCCATCGAGATTGTCCCGGATACCAATACCGCGGGAAAGAACGTACGCGTACCGCGTTTCGGGAGAGAGCATAACATCCGAGTGGTGAAACTCATGGCCATGGAATTGGGCTGCACCTACGCATGAATCTGCATCACTCGTTCCGGTCACGTAACTGACAACCCTCCGGGCAGGCATCCGGGTCTCGCCGGAAAAAACCCCGCACATAGCATAGGAGTGCTCTTCATGAGCACCCTGCCAGCCGGCTTTGAGGACAATGCGATCAGTGAGATACATGAGACCACCGCATTCTGCATATATGGGCGTTCCATTCTTTGACGCTGCGAGGATCGCCTTCCTCATCTCCGGGTTGGCTTCAAGTTCGCGGGCATAGAGTTCCGGGTACCCGCCGCCAATGATGTAGCCGTCCGCCTGGGGAAGTTTATCATGGACCGGGCTGAACATCACGACTTTTGCTCCCAGGGAGGAGAGCACATCGAAGAGATCGGCATAGTAGAAGTTGAAGGCTTCATCGAATGCAACACCAATAGTTACATCCGGTTCGATCATTCTTTCAAATGAGGGATAAGGCATGACGGGAACAATACTGCCTTTCATTAACGAGACCAGCTGCTCAAGATCCACGTACTGGCCGATCATGTCGGTGATCGTCTGGATCCGGGTATCGAAATCCCCTTTTCCGGCTCCCTCGCGATAGGGCACCAATCCCAGGTGCCGCATGGTCAGCTGCATCTCGTCCATCCGGGGGATTGCCCCGATGACCGGCACCCCGCAATAATGCTCAATGGCAGCAACCGCTTTTGCCCGGTGGGTACCGCCTTTCACATTGTTGAGAATTACCCCGACAATCCTGACCTTCGGATCAAAAGCCTGGAACCCTTTGACCAGCGCCGCGGCACTGCGGGTGATGCTCTGGGCAGATACCACCAGGATTACCGGAAGATCAAGACCTTTTGCAATCGCCGCAGTGCTCCCCACATCCGTTAAGGCTTCTGCTCCCTCGTAGAGCCCGCGGACACCTTCCACAATGGCAATGTCAGCATCGCGGCAGCCGTACGAAAAAATTTCCTGGACCTGTCCAGGCGAGAGGGCGAAACTGTCCAGGTTCCGGCACGGCCGCCCGGAGGCTGCGGCAAGATAGGAGGGATCGATATAATCCATCCCTACCTTGAATGTCTGGACCCGGTAGTTTTTTGCAAGGAGAGCGGTAAGCGCCAGCGTGATGCTGGTCTTGCCGCTTCCGGACCGGTCACCGGTAATGAGGATCTGTTTCATCTACAGGCTCCGGAGAACCGCCCCGAATTCGCTCTCAACAATATCCCGGACACCCAGGGTCTTGGGGTGGAGGTCGATCTCGACCATCACGTGCTGGTGCCCGAGGTCCCGGAGGGGTTCAACCTGACGGGGACCATTGGTGATGGAGAAGCACTCGATACCGGTAGTATATTCCCCCGGTATTGCGTGCGGGACACCGGCAATCAGGGCAAAGGACGGGGCGATCCCGCGGATGCGTTCTCCGAGAATGTCCCCGTTGGCGCCATACTCGTCCAGCGCACCAATAAGTTCAACATTCACCCCCCGGCACTTCATCTGGTCAAGAATGATGGCAGCATCCCTGCGCACCTTGGGCAGGCCCCGCTGGTCAAGGTTGGCAATATACGTTATATCGGCCTCAGGGCAGGCATCATGGAGCGCGATCAGTTCGTCGGCAAACATGTATGCCGTCTCTTTCTTTGCATTCAGGATCGCGACCCCCTTTGCCCCGCTCCGGGCCAATTGCCGCAGCCGCTCTGCCGCCAGGTGTTTCAGGTCCCCGCGGGAAGGTTCAATATAGGATTTGCAGGCAGCACCCCGGACCCGCTCAACCTCGTTGGCCTTCTGCATGAGGAACTGCTGGCGGCCGAGTTCCTCCTCCGTTATCCAGCCGGCCAGCTGGGCAGCTTCGAGCGTTGCGAGCACGCCCGTGATATTTTCGAGAAAGCCCGCGTGAATGTCAACTGCTATCGTCGGGGTCGTGATACCCGAACCATCGATGGCAGACTGGAGATCCTCGCCAATGATCATCGAGACACAGGTTCCCACCACAACCATCCGTTTTGGGGAGAAGTTGTCCTCGGCATACCGCAGCACGTTCTCAAGCGTGGCCTGACCCCCGAAGATAAACTCGTTATCCGCCAGGGAGGTGGTGAGCACCCGCAGGCCATCTTCTTCAAGAAGGCGGGCATGCTTGAATGAGCAGCCGGATGGGCCGTGCAGGATCGCCACATCGGCTTCAAGATCCCGGGCAGTATACAGGGCAGCAACGATCGAACTGGGACGGGGGTGCATGTATTTCATGGTATCAGTTATCTCCAGGTTTTTACGGCAAGAACAATGGATCCTTTATGGGTTGTTTCCACGGCAGCTCTGCGTCCTTCACTAAGTGTCGTGCAGTGAGCATCTATACTATCCTGAACAGACCGGAAATCTTCAGAACCCGGGTCCGGAAACCGGCCCACCCAGATCACTTTGCGGGGACGGACGTTCCTGATCGCTTCAAGGATCTGGTCAAAGGAAAAACCTTCACAGACTGCTCCGTCGCCTTCCACCTGCCCGATGACAAGGGTCAGGTCGCCCGTTCCTGCGCAATGCCGTGCGTACCGGGCGGCACACAGGGTTGTCGTGACATTGGTACCGCTGTTGGCATTGTCAATAATGACGATGTCATTTTCATGAGTGAGTGACATCCTGCCGGGAAGGGCGGCAAAATGGTTGAGGGGAGTCGGATCTACGTTGAGCAGCATTGCCGCGGCTGCGGCGAGCATGAGGGGAAGACGATACGGGGGGAGGCTGAAGAGAGGGTTGGTCAGGAAAAAACGCCGGCCATCCCGTTCGACCGTGCAGTTCATTCCCTCGCACCGTGCAATATCCCCAACATGCACGACATTCCCGCAGTCACAGGAAACACCATCGGCAACTAGGATCTGTTTGGCATGTTTTGCCGAAGCACACTTCTCTTTCACAGCAGTTTTTTTTCCGGCCGCAAAGGAGTAATCTTCCGCGGATGTGATAATGGCGAGATCGCCGGCTCCGGTAACCCCCAGCGAGATTTCAGCAATAAGCCAGCCCGGTATCCGGCTGGCAGCACTCACTGCTGACAGAACCGAAGCAGGAGTGATACTCCGTTTCCAGAGTACGTTCTTCGCCGGATATGCATAAGTCCCGGTGGATGTATGCAGGATGCCGTTTCCCGGTAACAGGTGAGCAAGCGCATGGGCGGTCGTGGTCTTTCCCCGGGCACCGGTGATCTCTATCATCGGGTTGGGGTGTTTTCCGTGCAGCAACCGGCGTACTGCTTCATGGTGGGTGATGATGGGAGTATTCCGGTGTGCCAGGAGCGGGTGATCCGGGTCCAGGTGAACCGGTGCAACTATGAGATCATAGGTTCCGGTCCGGGCCTTCTCTGCCAGTTCCGGCGTACTGCCTTTGTACACATCAACAGCATCCACGGCATGTCCCTCGCCGCCATACCCGTTGCCAATTTCCCTGCCGCCATGGATGGTATCCAGTACAAGGATATGCATAAAAAAGTTAGATGAGGGAAAGTGCTTTTATTGCATTCTTGACCATCAGATCGGCCAGCAGGGGATCGCTTCCGATCGGATCTGCGTACACGAGCGGAATGGATTTCCCGTTCAGGGCAAAACTGCCTTTCTTGGTACCTTCGGGGAGCCCGATCTCACCGGGAATGTCTTTTTCAATGTGAACACCCTTTGCAAGGAACAGGGGGACGACAACGAGCGTGTCAATGGATTCATGACGGAACGCTTCGAGTGATTCCTTGATGGTGGGCTTGTTCATATTCATAAAACCGCATTTTACAATAAAATCCGTGTTACCTGCCTTGATCATAGCGGCAGTTTTCTCAACAAGATCCTGGTTGTAAGGCATCGTGCTTCCATGCCCGACAAGTAACATTCCTTTCTTACCCATGTGTGTAACTCCGAGGTTATTTTGAGAATATTTTTATTTGGACTAAACTGTTTTCATGATTTCTTTGTATGCCGGATTATGAGCATGAGAAAACACTTAGTATGAAAATCTACTTCAAATCGTAATAACTTTCGGATTTGGATCGAATTTTTTTAAAAATCAATAACGGACTTCCGGAATACAAACGGTTGATTCGCTGAGGTTTATGATCTGTTTTTCCAAGCCGGATAAGCACACTAATGGACTTTTTAAAAGAACGTATTATGATCTGATTAGTAATGCCTCATGCATGACAATTATCATCGGGACCGTGTCCAACAGGACGAATCTGCACTGGTGTCGGGAAATGGTTTTTTTTAAGATCGCATCACACCAGTGATCAATGAGTGATTTCGAGCGGGACATGGTCAATTGCCTGAACCGCTTTTTTAAGACAAAGCAGATCCAGGGGTTTGCCTTCCGGCTCAAACCACAAAAAACTGTGAGCCCGTGTGCCGATGTGCTGGTTGACTCTCCCCATCCCGCGTATAACCTGTCGATAGAATGCAAGTCAATTATCGATAAGAAACTCTACTTTTCCCAGCACTTTCATTCTAATAAACAAAGTGTGCACCCGGTTGAAGCAATCGAGGATTACCTGGTAAAGACCGGAAGGACCGGTTACCTGGCAATCGAGTTCCGGCAGGAGCCCGGAAAGGAAAGTGAGGCATTTCTCATTCCCTGGGTAACGGTTGTTGAACATTACCGGAACAACCAGGGAATTACTATTGATGATGCAAGGAACTGTACTGAACTGGGACGGTCAAAAGACGGTTACATTCTCGAACAACTATAAAAAATTCTTATCGGGTTTCAAGCCGGATCCTCCCCTTCCAATGGAACGTTCCCATCATCTCACTTTTCTGTCAATAACGGGCAAACACTTGCAATCACACTCTGATTAAAAACGTCCACCGGACTCTGACAGAAATATTTTGAGCAGACTTTGTTAGCTTTTATTAAACGGACCCTGATTGAATTTTTTTATTTCTATCAAAAGGAGCAGTTCAGACAAGAAACGTACATGTTTCAGAGGACCGGATACCGGAAGAATTCCTGATTAAAAACCATATTTCTCCGGAACAGTATGCAAAGTAATTTGTTTGATCAGCCTCAACGGATATGAACTCATGATGGATGCATTTGAGCGTTTCGGGTTGCTCATCAATGACCGTGTGGTCAGGACCCCTGTAGGTATCGCGTCTATGGCGGGCATAGTTGATGCAGCCTATGTGATCGAACGAGCCGGACATATCGGCTTTGCATTCATCGGTGGATATTCGATCGACCGGCGGACTATGGATGCCGCGGAGATCATTGCCGCTAAGGGAGAGCGGAGGGAATTTCTCTACGATGATCCGATCAAAGAGTTGTCCCGGCAGATTGCCCTGATGGAAAAAAGCACGGTAATTACGGGAATCAATCTTCGTGGCAGCACACCGGAAGCGTTCAGTGCAGTCGCCACCGCACTCGGCGATAAAGTAGTGTACGAGATCGATGCCCACTGTCGCCAGCCCGAAATGATTGCCGCCGGGTGCGGGGAGCACTACTTAAAAAACCCGGATGAACTCGCGGCCATTGTCCGGGCACTCAAAAGCCATGGGGTTACGGTATCGGTAAAGATACGTGCAGGAGTAGCAACCGATGACCGGGAACTGGCCCAGGTACTCTGGAAAGCCGGAGCCGATATCCTGCATATCGATCTCATGGACTTTGGCCCGGCAAAACTCCGGCAGATACGGAACAGCTGCCCCCTCATGCTTATCGCCAATAATTCCCTCACTAGTTTTGACAAGATGAAGGACATGCTCTCCCATGGTGCAGATCTGGTGTCGCTTGCACGGCAGTCCGATATCAGAACCCTATCCGGACTGGACGCGGCGATAACGCGGTATGCCGATGAAGAGGGATGGTATAATGCACCCAAGCAGCTCTGTCGCGGGGGTGACATCCGCTCACTGACATTCTGTTGTATGCCGGTGAAAGAGTGCCCCCTTATCCCGACCCTGGCACGGATGGAGATCTCCAAGGAAAATTACATCCGCATGAAGCAGGACGCGGTGAAGGGCACGCCGCTCGACACCGGACAGCAGACCTGTTTTGGCAGCCTTGTCTGGTGCTGCAAAACCTCATCTCCCTGCATGTTCCGGGATATGACCCTTAAGCAGGCGGGCATCTCCCGGAAAGAATATATGCGCCTCAAACGCGATCTCTCTGATACCCTCATGTGCGGAGTTTTCCATGACATGCCTTCTGATGAGAGCAGCTGAACGGGCCCAGCTGGCCATGATGCTGGAGGTCTGCGCATTTCCCAAGCCCGGCAATGTCGATCGCTGCCACGATTATCCCGAAACATGCATGGAACATTTTCTTGCATCCACCATCTTTGCACGCCCGGCCCTTGAAGAAGCCGAAAGGGGCGAAGGGCGGCTCGGTGAGATAATCCACCACGCGGTCCAGCAGACCAATTGTCACAAGGGAGGAAACACCCACTTTGGTGCCTTCATCCTCCTCATCCCCCTGGTATACGGGGGTTCCATCGAAGGGGCAATGAAGGCGATCGAACGAACGGACACTTCCGATGCCGTTGCTTTTTACCGGGCATTCGGCCTGACAAAAGTCCGGACCTATTCCGAGGATGAGCTGGATGTGAATGATCCAAAATCGCTCGCGGAGTTACGGGACCGTGAGATGACACTGCTGGATGTCATGCAGCATTCTGCGGCCAATGATATGGTGGCCCGGGAATGGGTAACCGGATTTCCTTTAACCCGGCGGGGTGCGGACCTGCTCAGGCAGTTTGGAAACGGCCGGCAGGCAATAGTACAGATGTTTGTCACCCTGCTCTCCCAGGAACCTGATACCTTCATTGCAAAGAAGCATGGCATCATTGTGGCGCAGGAGACCATGCGCAGAGCCCGCGAGGTTCTGGAAGGCAGGGAAACGCTGGAGAATTTTGACCAGGACTGCATTGACCGGGATATCAATCCCGGTTCGATTGCCGATATAACCATAGCCGCAATATTCGTGGCTCTTGGAGAAGGCTGGGAATGGGACTCTTAAGACCGGGTATCAACGAAGTCATTGCAACGACAGAGTTCAATGCCGCCCCAATGGGGATCATTATGAGAGACGGGGCGGCCCGGATGGTCCTGTTTTCCGGGAGCCACACGGCAGAAAATATTGAAAAAAACGGCTGGCTTGTGGCAAATATTGTGTATGATCCCCTCCTGTATGTAAAAACAGCCTTTGGAGATATTCCCCATGACAATTTTATTGAGGAATCGATCAATGGCAAAAAAATGTACCGCCTTAAGGATGCGGATGCCTGGGCAGCATTTACCGCAACCATTGATAAAAAAACTTCAGAAGCCCTGATGGTCACCTTAACACCCCGGAAAGAGATCATTGAACGGGTGTCACTGCACCCGGTCAACCGGGGTTTTAACAGTATCATCGATATCACCGTCCATGCTACACGATACCGGATGAACCGGGATCCGGAACTCAAAACGCTTATCGATTATCATGCAGGCATTGTCCGGAAATGCGGGGGACCCCGGGAGCTTGCAGCATTGGATCTCCTCATGCAGTCTATTTCCTGATCATCTGCCTCGCACAGGAGAGCAATAACCACGGAATGGCGTCATACGACCACTATTCTTTTATATTACCCGCGCTGTAAATCACTACATCGACCCGGGAACCAGATTTCACCGCTAAAAAACGTATGTGCGAGGCAAAAGAACAATGCGACCAATAAGCAAAGAAAAACGAATCACGTATGATATTTTCATTATTCTCAGTATCCTTGCATCCATAGCAATCACGTATATCTCGATATCCCGGGGGATCTACGATGTTTTTCCCTATTTTTACCTGATTCCCGTTGTACTCATCGCTTTTTCCCGGCCTAAGATCAGCATATTTGTAACCGTCCTTGTCGGGTGGCTCTATGTCGGTCTTGTCTATGCCCTGGGTCTTCCGGATACCGGTATATTTGCCCGGGCAACCGTGTGGTTCTTTATTTTTGTCTCCATCGGGGTACTCATCTCGACCTACTCCCGGGAATACCGCAAAGAGGGGGAACGGAGCTGCGGCTCATTCTTCAACTCGCAGGCAGGCGCATTCAGTTATGACCGGGATACATTATCGCTCCTGGACCCAAACCAGAAGTTTTCGCAGTTCATCGGCTATACCTGTGACATACTGCCGTCAAAAACCCTTCCGGAGATCATCAATGATACGACAGAACGGGAATCGTTTCTTGCAAAGGTCCGGGATAAGCGGAGGGTAGGCGATATTGAGGTACGGTTCACCTGCGCTGACGGGATTAAACGCTGGGCACTGGTTTCTGCCATGGACTGCGCTGAACCGGCAATTCACTGTACTACCGTTGATATCACCGAACAAAAGCAGGCACAGGATGCACTGCGTCTTGCAAACCGGAAACTCAACCTGCTCAATAACGTTACCCGTCATGATATTCTCAACCAGCTCACGGCGCTTATCGGGTACCTGGAGATCTCAAAAGATGATATTAAAGATACCCGGTTACTCACCTATGTAACCAAGGAGGAAAATGCTGCAAATGCCATTCGCAACCAGATCCTCTTCACCCGTGACTACCAGAATATCGGGGTCCAATCCCCTCAATGGCATAATATTGCAGAGACACTCTCTCTTGCGATGGCGACCCTTGATATTCACCAGATAAACGTAACAGTGAATCTGGCTGCCGTTGAAGTCTATGCAGATCCATTACTTGAAAAAGTTTTTTACAACCTGATAGAAAACTCCCTCCGGCATGGGGAGCGGGTAACCGGTATAGAGATTCATACAGAATATGTCAGTGACGGCATTGATATTATCATCCAGGATAATGGTGCAGGAATTCCTGAGGATGCCAAAGAGCGGATATTCCGGAGAGAATACTTCAAGAATACCGGCTTTGGCCTCTTTTTAACCCGGGAAATTCTTGCAATCACCAACCTGTCCATTACCGAAAACGGGACCTTTGGCAAGGGAGCCCGTTTTGTGATTCATGCACCCCAGGGGACATTCAGGTCCACTGCGGGAGTGGATATGGATATTTAGAGGCATTTTTGCCATGAAAATAAGATTGATTTCCTGAGTTAGATATATACTTTATCACCAACAGGATTATGCCGCCGCCCCCGACGGGGATTCCTGTGCGCAGGTTCAAGAACGGTATACTGAATCTCCCCGGAGGAGGCCCAAACGAAGCGGCCGTGCGACCCCAAAAGTCGGGGCAGATGCCGGAAAACTTTGAGAGAAAAGGATCCGTTTTTCATATTTCCGGTGAGAATCCGAATGGTTCAGGTGCTTTTTTAGTTATTTTGGCTCTGTTGAAATCCTTTAAAAAGAGGGGGGGTCACCCTCCAAATGGCCTGCAAGAGAAAGCGAATCACGGGCGATAGGATTTCAACAGAGCCGTTATTGTATGAAATCATAACAAACAGACTAAAAAAGGCGAGCGGTGTTGTTACCCCGCAACAAGATTATTCCGGCTTGAATCGATCTGATCGCATCTAACATACGCGGGGTACAGGATCACCCATGGGTGGTTCAATAAACCGCTCGCCGCCAATCATTGTTTCCATGATGACATGGGCTCCCGAAGTCACGGTGCCCACAACAGCAGCGTCCCTTCCGTATTTGTGGGAATGAAGGGCAGACAATACTGCATCAACCTGCGAAGCAGGGACACCCATCACCACTTTCCCTTCATTTGCCACTTCGAGCGGATCGATGCCCAGCATACCTGCCGCACTTTTCACACTCTTGCGGATCGGCAGCGATTCTTCTCTGATGCGGACAGAAACTCCACTCTTTCTAGCCATCTCGTTTATCGCATTTGCAAACCCGCCACGGGTGGGATCTTTCATAGCGTGGACGGTTCCTGCCTCGAGAACCTTTTCTACCATTCCCCAGAGAGGAGATACATCCGATCTGATCTGTTCCCCGAGATCAAATCCCTCGCGGTGAGCCATAATGGCAATCCCGTGATCGCCAAGGGTACCTGATACAATAATTGCATCACCAGGTACAAGGCCATTGTCCCGTATCACCGTTTTTGCAACTCCGATACCGGAAGTGTTGATCGCTATCCCGTCAAGCGCTCCCCTCTCCATCACCTTTGTATCCCCGCAGACAAGGTTTGCACCACATTCCCCAAGGGCCTCATCCATCGAGGCTACGATCCTTGCCAGGTCATCGATCTCGAAGCCCTCTTCAATAATCATACCGCAGGAGAGGGCAATGGGCCGGCCTCCCATCATGGCGAGATCATTGATTGTTCCGCAGACCGAGATCCTGCCGATATCCCCCCCGGGAAAAAAGATGGGACGAACCACGTGGGAATCGGTGGTAAAAACGAGATTTTCACCGGCAAAAGGAATGACAGCCCCGTCATCCATGGCCTCAAGTCCAATCCCCCCGGCATTGTTATGCTTGAACTTCGTGAGCGTCTGTAACAGTTCGCCCATCACTTCGCCGCCGGCACCGTGCATCATGTTGACTTTCATTTAGTCCTCCACCTCGATCTCGATATTGGTAACTACAATTTCCCGGCCTTTCACCATTTTGGGCAGGGCCCCGCATCCGGGACAGACATAAATTTCCTGGCCGGAATACCCGCAGGTGCAGGTAGTTTCCGGGGGCATTTCCGTGCAGGCAAGTACAGTTTTTTCAAAAAGGGGATCATCTTCCTTGACCGTGTCAAACAAAAAAATTACCTGTTCAGGATTTACCATTGCCATCTTCCCGACTTCAACGCTGACTCTTTTTACTTTCTTTGCATTGTTCTCGAGAGCTGCCTTGCGTGCGGTAGCGTACAGGTCATAGGCAATGGAAAACTCGTGCATCACTCCTCCAGGGCAGCGTAGACCTGTCTGAACACTTCCCGGGTCTCAAGACCTTCTTCCCGGGAAAGTCGCTGGATGGCAAATCCGACATGGACAAGTACGAACTCGCCTACCTGAACATCCACGAGATCAAGTCGTACTTCCTGTTTGAGATCGCCATAATCTACCAGGCCGATATTTCCCTCTTTTATTTCAAGCACTTCTGCGGGAACTGCAACACACATCGATGATCCTCTTTTTTCGTTATCTAGCCTGTACTGTGGGAGGTTCAACCACATAAAAACGATGATATCGATACAGCGGTTTATTTCGCGAACGGGCAGCAACAGGAAAATAAGGTTAAAACAAGGAAACGCCGGGGAAGAGATTTGAACTCTTGAGGTGCGAGCACCAGTAGCTTTCAAGGCTACCGCCTTCCCGGACTAGACTACCCCGGCAGTGCTCCATATGTAGGGTGTAGTATGTAAAAAAGCCTTCTTAACTTCTCTAAAAAAAGATGCAGGGGACTCATGGCAACAATTATCAAAAAATAGTTGTTATTTCCGCAAGAACAGGAACAAGATACCAACAGCAAACATGCCGATCAGGGGAAAAAGTGCTGACTGCGGTGTTTCTGTTGGTGGTTGGGTAGCAGTTGCTGCAAATACTGCAGGTACAGTCGGGCTTACGATAACAGAGCGGACATTTTCTGCATACATGAATGCTTCGCTGTGATCTGCATATTTATAGGGATACACTTTTACATAGAAGGTTTTTCCTGTGCCGGTAAATTCTGCTCTTTCGGGAGATTGTTCCCCGTAATTATTCTCCATATGGAGAACCCCCTTGTCATCCACATATTCAATCACCCAGTCAATGGAGGACGATGTATGTAATACGACAGGGCCCGAGGACGTTTTGACAATAAAATATGCGGGGGTATCACGGGATGCTTTTGCATGGGCAGAGAATACCTGGTAAGTAGTTGCTGTTACCACCGGAGTGAATACTACTGTTGAATCCCCGCTGACAGAGACCGTGCGGGTCCCGATGAAGCCTTTCGCATCGGTAAAACTCACTTCGTAATCCCCGGGTTCTTTTATAGGAACATCGGTTGCAAAGCCACCCGCATTATCAGTATTCACATAACTGGGCCCGAACACAACCGTATCCTGAGGGCCGATTATTTCAATCTGGACACCTGAATTTACTTCACCCTTGATTGTTCCTGCAATATAGATATTGCCATTGAATGCCTGCCGGGTGAGAGAAGACAGGTAGATCTCATCGGAACGATCGACAAGGAGAATTGTGCGCACGTTCTCTGATGAACTACCCAGCTGGTTTGACGGCACTTCAACTTTATAGGTCCCTTTCTTTAACCTGGTTGTATCGAAAAACGTTTTAAATGTCTTATCGGACTGGACATACACAACCTTGCGCCCGACTTCTGTCGTAGTTGTCAGCTGATTATAGAGTACTACGTCTATGGGAGTGCCTATTCCCAGGGTGGTTGTCCCGGTTACGATGAGGGGTTTTCCAATAGACAGGGATACCGGAGCATCGATAGTTACCTGGTATGCCGATGCTAATCCCGATAAAAAGAATAGTCCTGCAATAATAAGGACGATCTTTTTCATCTATATGGAATCAACTAATAGGATGTTAATGATTTCTGAACGGGTAGAAAAACCACTCGCCAGCTGGCGGGGAAAAGAGCGGTACGGCAATGAGTTGCTGGACTGCCTCACGGTGATATTTAAAAGCGCGGGCTGTACATGGTCCAAATGCCGGATGTGCAGTTACCGGCACGAACGATATGACAGCCAGTCCTGTGAGAAACTCTATCATCATCTGGCAGCCCAGCTGGCGTGGGTAAAAGCCGAATATAAACCGGAAGAATACCAGATGGTGAAAATATTCACTTCGGGAAGTTTTTTTGATCCTGCTGAAGTGCCACCGGAATTTCTTGGGGATGTAGCCACCTGTTTTTGCGGCAAACTGGTCATTGCGGAAACCCGCCCGGAATTTATCGATACGGACGGCATCCGAACTTTTATAGAAACGCTGGATAACGGGACCTGGGAAAAACCGCTGTACTGTGCTATAGGACTGGAGACGAGCAACGATTCAATCCGGGAGAAATGTATCAACAAGGGTTTTTCGTATGCGGACTTTACAGCGGCAGCATCACGAGCCAAATCAGCGGGAGCCGGTATAAAGGCATACCTCCTGTTCAAACCGCTCTTCTTAACCGAGAAGGAATCCGTAGATGACATGAAACAGTCGATTCGGGATGCATCGGTACATGCGGAAATGATCTCTATGAACCCCTGCAGTGTGCAGCGGAGAACCGAACTCGAATTTTACTGGAAACGCGGGGCATACCGCCCGCCCTATCTCTGGAGTGTTCTTTCCCTGCTCAGGGATGCACCGGTGCATATCACCTGTGATCCCCTGGGAGGCGGGCAGAAACGGGGACCGCATAACTGTGGCAAATGTGACTATGACCTGGTCAAGGGTATCAGGGACTATTCGCTGAATGCAGATCGTGAATTGATTAATGCCCTTTTGGAAACACCCTGTGAATGCAGAAATGAGTGGGATTATGTCCTTGCACATGAGGCACCCTTCTGCATGCCACTGACCCGGTAATTTTTTTTGTTCTTAAAAAAAAAATTATTTTTTCGCAGCCGCACTCTGGATCTCAAGCTGTTTTGCCAGAAGGGGCAGGAATGTCCCGGCATCGGAGACGATACCGATTGCCTGGGTTGTGCCGCGGTCCATCAGTTTGGTAAGATGGGCCGGGTTAATATCCACACAGACGGTCTTGACCTTTGAGGGGAGGCAGTTACCAACTGCTATGGAATGGAGGAGAGTGGCGATCATCAGCACCATGCTGCACCCTTCGATATGTTTGCGCATCGCATCCTGCGCTTCCATGACATCCTGGATCACATCCGGTAACGGACCGTCATCACGGATCGACCCGGCAAGGACGAAAGGTATATTCTTCTTTATGCATTCATACATTATCCCGCTTTTAACAATGCCATTATCAACGGCATTCTTTATGGATCCGGCCCGCAGGATCTCGCTTATTGCATAGAGATGATGTTTGTGGCCACCCATAACCGGCTTACCGGTAGAAATGTCCATCCCCAGCGATGTGCCAAAGATATTGTATTCGATATCATGGGTTGGCAGGGCATTTCCGGCAAAGAGGACATCGATATACCCGTTATGGATAATTTCTGCAAGTGCCTTGTCCGCACCCGTATGGATGATCGCAGGGCCTCCGACTACAGCGATCTTTCCACCCTTATTCCGCACTTCAAGTATCTCCTTGGCAATTCTTGCGATGAGAGTCTCGCTGGGTCGTTCGGAAGATACCGTGCCATGCATGAACTCAAACGAACTCTCCTCGCGGGGGCGTTCGGGATAATTCACGCTTACTCCCTGTTCTCCGACAATAACCAGATCTCCTTTGCGGATCTTTCCCAGGGCTACTGCCCGAGCATGTTTCTTTTCGGGGTCTACAACAATGAGAAAATCCATCTCGATTGCTTCAACCGGAATCCATTCCCCCAGATATTTCACTTCGGTCGGGTGATTGGAGGTTGTATAGAATCCCCGGGGGACAACGCGATCTGCTTCTGCTGCAACCAAAAAGACATCCCTGACTTCTACCGGGCGGGCACCGAGACGATGAACTTCTGACAGGATAGATCGGAGTTTCTCATTACTTGAGGCATTGATCCGCAGGCGGGCATAACTCGGGTCGGTCTTCTTCTTGCCAATATCAAAGACAAGGATCTCAAAGTTTCCGCCCATGTCCATGACCCGGTCGAAGAGCTGTGTCATAATCCCGGAGTCAATAATATGTCCCCGCAACTCTATCTCCTGCGACTCTCCCATAATAACAAGATCTTGGTGATGCACCTTAATATGCATTCCTGACGGATTTGGCAGAATCAGGCCTGTTTTTGATTGAATGTCACGGATTGATTGTGTTTTACAGGAATTATGATGAGTATCAAACGGTTCGGGGGGGATATTTTTTTAAAAATGTTTCGGCCTCTGCCAGATCTGCCCGCGTGTTGACATTGAGTGCCAGTCGTGGCTCATCCAGGAGGATCTGGATTTCGTCCTGGGATTGCGTGATGAGATCTCCTTTCAGGATATTTATTCCGGCAGGACATGCCCCGATGCCATGAATTGTTTCACGATAGGGCATTGTTTCCCGGCAGGATGTTACGAGAGTTGCAGGAACCCAGGTTGAAGCTGCATCTTTACCACTGGAATGATAGGTTTCAGAGATCGTTTGGATAATTTCGGGGATTATGCACGGAATATCGGATACGCTGACAAACAGCGGTTTTTCTTCGTCAAGCATAGTTACTGCACTTACCATATCATCGATATATCCGGCTCCATCCGTTTTACAAAAATCAATACCCTGAGCCCGGCACCAGTTTAACGTCATGGGAGTCCGGACAGAGGCCGCCACAACGGGAGTGCATCCCGCTCCCCTGAAGGCATCGATCACATAGGAAATGAGAGGACATCCACTGATCATTATCAGGGGTTTTTCCCCAAGGTTGAGCCGGACCCCGGCACCGCCGGCCATGATCAGGGCATACATTCCGTGAGCGCCTCAACGAGCAGAAGGTTTTCCTCATGTGTTTTAACGGCAATGCGAATACAGGTAGGGAGACCGAATGATGTGCAGTTACGGATAAGAATCGAACGCTCTGCAAGCCTGTCGCCAAGGGGTGATACGGGCCGATTACATTCAATAAGGATATAATTGACTGACGATGGGTAACACTGCAACCCGAGTGCGGCGATCTCACGGTAGAGCCATTCACGCTCGTCATTAATTCTTTCACAGGATACTTCCAGTTCATCCATATGGAGGAGGGCCTCCATGGCAAATGCTTCAGCATAAGCATTTACACTCCAGGGGGGACGGGTGATCTCTATCTTTTCGATAAGGTCCGGCGATCCAAAGCCAAATCCAAACCGGATACCCGGTACCGAGAAACTTTTCGTCAGTGAGTGCAGTACAAAGAGGTTCGGATCCTGGACGTCAGCAAGACTCTGCCGGGAATCGGAGAGTCCGATAAATGCTTCATCGCAAAAGAGCATCCCCCCACACGATCTCATTGCTGAGAGTTTCTGTAAAAGATCCTGCCTGTCCAGCAGTACGCCCGTCGGATTGTTGGGGTTGCAGATGAATGATACATCTGCATTTGATGGATGATCTGCAGGTGCGGCTCCGGCCAGACGGGCGGATAATGCATACTCCCCAAAAGTCGGCGATTCACAAAAAAAACGTTTTTCACCACGAAGCATGAGGGAACAAAAAACCCTGATAAGCTCTATCGATCCGTTACCTACACAGATCTCATCAGGATTGCGGTGAAATGTGGCACCTATCCGTTCCTTGAGTTCATGATAGGAGTCGTCAGGATATGATGCGAGGAATTCCGGATCGCAGTGCCAGGAGAACTGGGGGGGATAGGGGTTGATGCTCGCGCTGAAATCCAGCACTTTTTTTCGGGTCTTTTCGAGCTGGCGCTTACCGGTCCCCCCATGAACCACACGTTTTGGAAAGTCAACAGCCACAAAAATCCCTTCTTTTCCCGGAATACTTTGTCTGGCTGCGTTAAATGCGTTTTGAGAATGTCTGACAACCAAAGAAGAAAGTTTATATATCTATATGCTTTATTTAGATTCATCTGGTTAAGTCAGACACTTAGACACTCTTTGTCTGACATATGAATGACAAATGACAGACATATGTCAGAAACGTGAGGTAAAATGATGCAAAGAATCACGCTCCGGTTGCCTGAACAGCAAATCAATCTGCTCCAGCAGATTGTGGATACGGGAGAATATCCCAACATCTCTGAGGCTGTCAGGGCCGCGGTCCGCGAACTTGTTGAAAAACGTGCAAACCGTGTCTTAAAAGAGAGCGACCAGGTTTCATTCAAGGTTTGAGAGGGTAAACATGCAGAGCATTATTAACGACGCATTAAAAAACGCTGATCTCGAAAAAGAGATGAAAAAGGGCAGCACATCAAATGAAACGGATGATGACTTTTGCGGTCAGCCACGTATCGTCATTATTGGATGCGGTGGCGCGGGCAACAACACCGTAAACCGCATTCACCACATGGGAGTATCCGGTGCTGAGACGATTGCAATCAACACCGACAAACAGCACCTGGACATGATCCAGGCTGACAAGCGCATCCTGATTGGCAAATCATTAACCAAAGGACTAGGCGCCGGTGGATACCCTGACGTCGGTAAACGCGCAGCTGAGATGGCCCGCCCCACACTTGAGGCAATCCTGGAATCAGCCGACCTTGTCTTTATTACTGCAGGTATGGGAGGAGGTACCGGTACGGGTTCAGCACCCGTTGTTGCATCCATTGCAAAAGAGCAGGGTGCAATCGTAGTCGGGATGGTCAGTTATCCGTTCCAGGTTGAAAAGGCCCGCCTTATCCGGGCAGAAGAGGGACTTGAGGCACTCGCAGCCGCAGCCGACTCCGTGATCGTCTTGGATAACAACCGGTTGAAGAACTTCGTCCCGAACCTGCCGCTCGGCCAGGCATTCTCAGTCATGGACCAGCTCATTGGTGAAACCGTAAAAGGAATTTCTGAGACCATCACAGAACCTTCACTTATCAACATTGACTACGCAGATGTCCGTGCCATCATGTCAAAGGGCGGCGTTGCAGTCATGCTCGTTGGAGAGAGCAAGCAGCAGAACAAGGCAGAGAGCGTTGTCCGCGAATGCTTAAGCAACCCGATGCTCGACATCGACTACCGCGGCGCAACCGGTAGTTTAATCCACATCACCGGCGGCACTGACCTTACCTTACAGGATGCAGAAGAAGTTGCTACCTCACTCACGTATGAGCTCGATCCCCATGCAGATGTCATCTGGGGTGCACGCGTCCGTAGTGACATGGAAGGCAAAATCCGTGTGCTCGCTATCATGACCGGCGTCAAGAGCGCGCAGATTCTCGGTACACGCCAGTCTTACAAGACCATGATCAATGACATCGAAAACAAGCGTTCAAACCCAAAAGCCGTTGAAATGCCCCAGAGCAAGAGAAGCGGCAGGGACCAGCCCAGCGGTGGCGGCGTTCTTGAGTGGGTCGGTTAAATAAAAACCGTAAGTATTCCAAAACTAAAAAACTACAAACATCTCAAGTAATTCAGGGAAATGTTGGCCTGATCCAACTACCAACATCCTTTTTGTAAATACCGTTTAAAACGAATCTGTCGATTATTTTTCGTTGCCGGTATCATCGGGAAAACTGGCGAAACACTTAATTATTCTTCTGTCCTTTAAAATATAGTACATTCGATCTATCCTTCGCTGGGAGGATATAGGTTGCACCTTGTCGTAAGGTTGCACCTAGGTATTGGGAGTTGAACATCATGAACCGAGTGTTGAACAAAGACTTCATTCTGAGGTCTTCACTGAATTCTACGCTGATAACATTTTCTGATGTTTTTCACCCTGCATCCTGCATGCAGAGTTGGTATTTGAGTAATCCGGAATTACCCTATTTCCGGTCAATTATTAAAAAAATATCACACACTCTTCATGCACTTCCCGGAGAGGAGAATCTGATGAGGAGCTGTAACGCATGTTGAATGACCTTATGGAAAAGAGAAAGAAGACTCTTGCCGAGTCTGAAGAACACAAAAACCGTCGCAATGAACTCAATGCCGCTGCAAGCAAGTTCGCCCGCGAGAGAAACACGCTCAACAACCAGACCCGGGAGTATGTAGAAGAGGCGCAGAAGAATAAGGATCTCAGGGACAAATACAACCAGGACGTCCTTGATGTCAAGGCCCAGCGCAATGATTTCAATGACAAGGCAAACGTTCTTTTTGAAGATATTGAATCGTTCAAAAAGGACCACGGGACTGCAAAAAGCCGCGGCACCAAAGAGATCCAGAAACAGATCGAACTGATGGAGTACCGCCAGCAGACTGAGGTCTTCACCACCGATAAGGAACGCGAACTGATCGATAAGATCAAGCAGATGAAAAGCCAGGTGCGGGAACAGGAAGCCGAGTTCGAGCAGAACAAAGAGATGCGCACCAAGATAACGGAAGCCCGCGAATTTCGAAAAGAGGCATCCGATCTGCATGCAAAAGTTACGGAAGTTGCTGAACTTGCCCAGAAGCACCACGACCTGATGGTCGAGTCCTACCGCAAGGCAGACAAATCGCGCGAAGCTGCCGATGCAGCCCACAAGAGTTTTGTTGAGGCACAGGAGTCTGCAGATTCTGAGCACAAGTTCTTTATTGCCTGCCAGAAGGAACTCCGCGATTACGATAAGGTCATTTCCGGTCTGCGCAAGAAGACCAAGAAAGTCAAAGTAACCAAAGAGCAAAAAGCGGTCAGGAAAGAAGCAGAGAGCCTGTTTAAGAATTTCAGGGCCGGAGAAAAACTCACTACCGACGATATTTTACTCCTCCAGCGTTCAAAACTCATCTAATTTTTTTATCGCTTTTTTCCCCCCCGTCAATAAGGGTTTAATAGATTTACTGCAATTTTATACTAGTAATGACACAAGGGCGGACATTGGTCCTCAGTGTCGACCGTGACGATGATATCGGCTGGAAAGCAAAGATTGACAGCCCGGTAATTGGCCGAGCGGCGACGGTAAAAGCAGCTAATACGCTAGCCCTTGCTGACCCTGAAGATTCAGATGTTAATGCAATCTTCATGGCCATCAAAATATACGATGAACTCACTGCCAAGGGTGAGGATACAGCCATAGCGGTGATAGCGGGAAACCACCTGCACATGATCGAAGGTGATCGCAGGATCGCTGCCTCGCTGGAACAGGTTGTCAAAGAAACGCAGGCAACCAACTGTATCCTGGTTTCTGATGGCGCTGAAGATGAATATGTAGTGCCTATCATCCAGTCAAAAATTCCCGTAACCAGTATAACCCGGGTCATCGTAAACCAGATGCCCAACCTTGAAGGCACCTACTATATTTTAAAGAAATTATTCGATGATCCAAAGATCTCGCGAATGATCTTTATCCCCCTCGGGCTTGCGATGCTGCTGTACGCCTCAGCATACCTTCTTGGGTTTCCCGGCATGGCCACAACCATTGTGGTTGGGGTTATTGGTTGTTACATGCTTTACAAGGGATTCGGGTTTGACGAGATTGTCCGTGGTGTGCTCGATGCATTGCGGATGTCTCTGTCGCGGGGAAGATTCTCGTTTATCACCTACTCGACGACAATCCTTCTCATTGTCATCGGGTTTACAACGGGTTTTATCAATATCCTGAAGTATTACTCATCAGACTCGAGCAATGGCATTGTACTGTACCTTATGACATTCATCTTTGGTTCTGTTGAGTGGCTGATTGTTGCCGGGCTTGTGACATCGATTGGTGTAATTATTGATGTTTACATGAACGAGCGCGAAACACTGGGAAAGGTAATTGTCTTTCCGTTCTTTGTTACGGCTCTCGGACTTATTCTCTATGGGGCCAGTGTGTTCGTTATCACGATAAACAGTGTTCCTGATTTCCCGCTGAATGCCAGTGAAGCACAAACCGCAATCCTGTATTCAACAATAATTGGCATTATTTCCGCGGTTACCGGTGTGATTATCCAGTACTTCGTGAATAAGAAAATGACCGAACTCCGCAAGCAGGAGATAATAGAAGTCATATAAGTGATATTTTTAAGTAAGCCCCCATCGATGTAAAAATAATTTTGCTATTTAGAAATCTTATTTTGTCCTGCGTTTCGGTCATATTCTTTTTGTAATTATTAGAGTGACTCTCTCTATCCACCTGATGGGAAGGCAACGCAAGAAGGGGCGTCCCCTTAACCTATTTTTGCGGAGTTTTCACTAACCGAGAAGGTCAACCACTTCGTGGGAGATGCCCGGGAGGCGGGGGCAGGAGCATCAGATGCTGTAACCCTCAAGAGCAATCGGTGATATTAACCGATGATATCATGAGAACTAAAAAAATTCTTATTCCGATCTTCGGGCAGTGACGGCAAGAACAGACTAATTGGATGACCTGTTTTCTTACCATACGATGTAAAAATATCCCCAAGTAAAGACAAAAAAGAGTTATGTTTCGCACATTCGTCCCATAACGGGGATACATTTCTCATTGTAAAGGGAGAATAATGCGCTTTTTATTGCACACAATATCAGGAACTATTAAGACCGGATACAGAGATCTGAAAAACATTACCGGAAAACCGGTTAGTGGGACCGAAATGTTGAAACAGCAGGATTTGGTTCTCCCGAAGAGGGGGCAGACTTGTTCGTTGCGAAAAAGCCCATACCTGCAGGGAACGCTTTTGCCATAGTAAAGCTACGGGTCACCTGGGGGGTTTGAATCGTCAGGTTTGGGATTGCGACATTGAATTCATGGGAAGGATACCAGTAAATTCCGTTCCCGTAAGAGAAAGCAGCATCATCAACAATGAAATCGGCACTGGAGAGATCGATTCTGGTCATCTGGGCTTCATCATAATTGAGGATCTTTAACAGTTTATTCTTGAGATCCTGTTTTCCCAGGAGGAAAAAGATGAATCGAGTGCCTTCATCAACGGAATAATTCACATGGATAGCCGCGGTTCCGTTATCAAGCCGTACAGTCACATCCTGAACCTTGATGTATCCATAGCGCTCTTCATTTGCAGCCAACACCGGGGCTATGAAGCACAGTAAAATAATAAACAGCAGCGCTATTGTACACGTTCGCATCGCAATACAAATTCGTGAATTCAACTTAAATGGTTTTGGGTTTTTTTCAAGTCATTTTTTTCTGGAGCCAAATTGTATCAAAACAAAGAAAACCCGGGAGAAATCCTGTGGTCCTCATATTTTACCTTCGGGCGTTCTGGAGATTTTGAAGAGGACTAAGCTTATTCCAAACAGGCCACCCTGGAAGAGCAACCCTTTGACCCACTTTCCCTCATGAGGTTCTGGCAAACACCCTATACATCACTATCGCGATGAGGGATGTCACGGTGAAGGGGAACCATCCCCTCAAGAGCGTCAGGAATACACGGATGATTTCTCCAGAAAACAAACCGGATGCAAAAAGAGCCATAAAAAAAACCCTGTATTCAAATCAGACAGATTATCGATCCAATATCAGGAAAAAATTTTCACACCAAATTTCTGGGCAATAACACTGATGGCATGCGCAATAGGATCAATAATCTGGGAATAAACAGGCAGAGATGATGAATCTGAAGATATCCTGACAGCTGGTGAAAGACCGGGTTTGATGGGAGTGACATTAATTAACGTGATAGGAATTAACGAAGCAGTCGGGGTAACCAGATCAATCCGGAGTTGATTTTCCGGACTTGTTTTTTCCAGGTAATAACCAACATATCCCTGGGTTGCAAACCAGACCCGGTTTTTTGCATCTGCATTTATCGTTTGTACAATATCTGATGTACCAAGACCTTCGAAACGGGTAAGATGACGGTACACCTCACCATCTTTCCAGATATAAATACCGTCATCGGTTGCGATATTGAGGTTTCCATCAGATCCTGCAGCAACATCATTGATGGTAATTTGTCCCGGGGTCAGATCGCCGGAGGTCAGGACATCATTAAAACCGGATACCGTATCGTAATGAATGATCTTTTCAGGATTGAAGAAATAGACCCCCCCCAGAGGATCCCGTTTCACATGCTGCATCTGCCCGTGAGGAGTATCTTTACCCGCCAGGAGCTCAAACGGAACCGGGTCATCGGGAGATCGCACGATCCACAGGCCTTCATTTTCTGTTGCAATCAGGAGCGAATTACTTGCGGTATCAAGGGTCATGCTGTCGATTTCATAAAAACCCGGCCCGTTTTTTGACATCGGTTGGAACCATGTCCATTCACCATTGCGGTAGCGGTGAAGACCCGACTGGCCGGTGGCGACCCACATATCATCATTCCAGCGCTGGATATCATAGATTCGTGTATCCTTGAGCAGCTGCTGATCGCGGATTACCTGATAATAGACGCCATTATAGATCTGAATCCCGCCGGAATATCCAATCCACAGATTTCCATTCGGATCAAATTCAATAGCAGTAACATAATCATCCATCAGTCCCCGTGAAATATTATCCAGGTTGGCATGCCGGGTCCTCCACGTGCCGTTGAAGGTGGACAACCCAAAGGAAGTTGCAAAGAGGACATCCCCGTCAGGACCATTTATCTGGTCCATGATCTGATCTGAATGAATCTGGTTAGTCGAAGGGATGAAAAATTTAATAGTGTATGGTACAGCAGGTGGACTGCCGGAGAGAGAATCACCCGTGAATGAAGGGGCATTTTGCAGGATTGCGCTGACCGGAGAAAAAATAAGAGAAACGATAATAATTACTGCAATTTTATAACTCGCTCGTGACGCCATCTGCTCTCCTGATAGAGATTTTTCCGCCACTGGCGGGGAGGAACGTAACGGTTCGTCCGACCTTTCCCCCGACATCCTCTGCAGATAACTTAAGACCCTGTTCTTTTAATATTGCCCGGACTTTTTCTGTATTACGTTCACCGATATTGAGATTGGTACCGAAATACTCAAACATGCATGCCCCTCCCGCCATTTTTGCAACAAGTGAACGTCTGCTGCAACCAATCTGGTCGAGTTCTTTCAAGAGCAGGGGAATGGCAGTGTCTGCATATTTACCGGGGCGATCTGACCTGCCACCACTATCCGGCAGCATGATATGTACCATTGCACCTGTTTTTTTCTGCGGATCATACAGGGTAAGCCCGATACAGGAACCCAGCCCGATGGTCATCATGGGGAAGGAACCGACCCGGTATTCACCTATGCCAATCATTGCCGTTTGCAGGGTGGGGGAAGTTTGATCGGCCATTATACTCACAAATCGTTATGTCCCGCTCATCATAGCTTCAAGGAGTTCAGTAATTCTTTTGAGCGTACTGATCTCCGGCAGCATGATTATGTCACTGTCAATCTTGTGCTCTTCACAGATAAGTTCTGTTGAAAAGAGCAAAACCTCGTCAACTTCCTCACCCAGCTGTGCGATAAGTGACTCCATTGCGGCATGTGCCATATCTACACTGAGTGCAGGTGGAGACGGGAGCATGATAAAACCAAGAAGTTCTGCCGTTGCATCCAGGAAGGCAGAGACCATGATGTTGCCAACCTCAAGCAGGGCACTCTGATCCATCTCGTTGAGTTCTCGATCCGTATCGGTCATACCCAGCATGGTGTTGGTCAGCCGGATGGCGGATTCCCGGGTGATATAAAAAATGATATATCCGCCATGCTGGATCTCTCCCTGGAGTTCAAATACAACCATTGCGGCAGATTCGTCGCCAATATGGTTTCCGAGTTCGGCAAGGTCAATAGTTTTGATTGCCGGGACGCTCATTGAAACAGAACTTGAAAGCATCTGAGACAGTGTGGTTGCTGCATGGGCAGCACCAATATTTCCCAGTTCCTGAATCGCATCTGCCTGGACTGCTGATAATTTCATGTCATTCTCCTACACCATGGTGTTTACATCCAGCACGGGAACCACTTCACCATCGCCAAGGATGGTAATCCCGCTTATTCCGCGGGTGTTGCCGATAATGCTGCTCAATGGTTTTACTACAACTTCCTGCTTTCCTTCCACAAGATCAACAGCGATACAGCACTTCCGTTTCAGGTACTGCACGACAATAAGGATATCCCGGTCTTCCGATCTTCCCATCATGTCATCAAGCATGAAGATTTCCAGGACTTCGTCCCGCAAGAGGATGGCGTCACTTTTACCGATCCTGTGGGTTGAACCCGTCTTATAATCCGCGACTTCAACAATACTGCTGATAGGGATTGCCAGTCTCCTCCGG
The DNA here is from genome assembly GCA_025358115.1 of Methanomicrobiales archaeon. GTDB lineage: Archaea > Halobacteriota > Methanomicrobia > Methanomicrobiales > Methanospirillaceae > Methanoregula. The sequence continues at coordinate 39,535 of JANYKQ010000083.1, forward strand.
TTGATCCGCACTATCATGACGTCAACGATGGCCATCGTGGGCGGGAGTAATAATTCAAACCGGCTCCCTTTCCCCGGGGTTGTTTCAACGCGGATAGAACCTTTTAAGGATTCAATGGATCTCCTGACCACATCGAGCCCGACACCCCGTCCGCTGATATCAGAAATTTTGTCTGCGGTTGAGAAGCCGGGCAGGAACAGGATCTCAATTGCCTGTTCCGTGGTCATTGTCGTGGCATTTTCCGGGGTGACCAGGCCTTTTTCAACCGCTTTTGACTTCACCTTCTCGACATTGATTCCGCCACCATCATCGATAAGTTCTATGATGACATTATCCCGGTCCCGGTGAGCAGAGAGCTTGACAAAACCTTTGCGGGGTTTACCGGCTTTTTCCCTGACTTCGGGGGATTCGATCCCATGATTCACAGAGTTACGGATCAGGTGAAGGAGAGGATCATTGAGCCCGTCCATGACACTCCGGTCGAGTTCGGTCTCCCCCCCTTCTATAACAAATTCCACTTCTTTCCCATCATACTGGGCAACATCCCTGACTACCCGCGGGAGGCGGTTGAAGATATGATTGAGGGGAATCATGCGGATGTTCATCATCAGGTTCTGGAGATCGGATACGGACCGGTCTACCGTACTGATTGCTTCATCCAGCTCCTTGATCTTGTTCTGTTCGGCGATCTGTTTGAGCCTGCCGCGATTGATGACCAGGTCCTCGACAAGGTTCATAATATGGTCGAGCTGGGTGATATCCACCCGGAGGTTCTTTATCTCCCGGGTTTTGTCCTGGCTTGCAGCCTGCTGTTTTTTATCGGATTCCGCAGGAATTATCTCTTCGGAGACTTTTAGCGGAGTGACCGGCTCATCTTTTTGGGCAGGCGTGATCTCGACAGAGGCGATATCCGTCCCGGTTGCGGCAGATTTCAGGGCATCGTCCCCAACATCGCTGGCGATCTTCAATACAAGGGAGCCATCGAACCGGCCCTCATCTATATCTTCGCGGGAAGGATGGATGGAAAGGATCGTTCCCAGGGATTCAAGATTCCCGATGGCAAGCATTGCCCGGATATCCTTCATCACGCAGTCGTCTGCTACCTTGAGTTTTATGATATACCGGGGACGATCGGTCTCATCAATAATTTCCGCAATGGTATCCGGTACTACGGCAGGGATGACTCCAGATTTGGGAGATTCCACTTTTACCTTGCCGGCACCCTTCGAGATCCATTGTTTTAGGGCATTTACCTGTTCATCCGGATTGACTGAGGAAGAATCACCCCCTCCTTCCACATCGTCAAGCATCAGCTCGATGATATCAGAACATGCAAGAAGCAGGTTGTTCAGGTCGGCAGTGATAACGGCACTCCCGCTGCGAATCATCTGGAACACATCTTCCATGGTGTGGCAGAGTCGCTCCATCTCCATAAAGCCCATGGATGCCGAGGCTCCCTTGAGGGTATGGATGGAACGGAAAATTTCATCTATGGCTTCCTGGCTTCCGCCTTTCTCCAGGATCAGCATATTCCGTACGAGATTCTCGTGATTCTCACGGGATTCTGCAACAAACAGGGACCGGTATGCTTCAAATTCAGACATCTATGCCCTCCATTTCACGCACTACCTTCTCAATCTCCTTTGCGAGCTTTTTTAACGGAACAATCTTGTCGGCTGCATTATACTTGATAACGGATCGAGGCATGCCATAGACCAGACAGTCTTTCTCATCACAGACAAGATTTTTTCCACCCGCTTCTTTTATTACGAGTGCTCCGGCACCGGCATCATTTCCCATGCCGCTTAACGTTACTGAGACAATATTTTTACCATAAACCGTGACTGCGGATTCAAAAGTTTTGTCCACTGCAGGTTTTACTCCATGAAGTGGAGGTGAATTCGTATGGATGATCTTCCCGATTTTTTTATTGTGTTCCGATAATTCCCCGCTGACAACCGTATGTACTCCTGCTTTTGAGAGGAGAATCCTGCCGGTGAGAATCGCATCCCCGGTCTCGGTCTCCTTGACCGGGATAGGCGAGATACGGTTGAAGCGTTCTGCAAGGGGTGCGGTAAATCCCGGGGGCATATGCTGGGTGACAATGATACCTGCCGGAAGATCTGCCGGGAGTTCTGCAAGAAGCGAATCGAGCATAGGTGGACCTCCTGCGGAGGATCCAATGAGGACAACCCGGTCTGCAGGTCTGGCGGAAGAGGGTTCTTTCCGGGTTACTGCTTTTGAAGGCAGGGTCATGAGATGCTTGACCGCATTGATCAGTTCCTGCCCGATCTCCCTCACATGGGGGATGTCCTTGGGCTTGAGCATAAAATCATCAGCCCCGAGCCGTATTGCCTGGTGAGTTAAATCCGCATCCTTTGTAGTGAGCGTACTCAGCATCAGGATTTTAGGACGTTTTGATTGTTTCTGAAGTTCTTTTAAAACTTCAATGCCATTCATCACCGGCATTTCTATATCAAGGGTTATAAGATCCGGTGAAAGACTCTTGATCTTCTCTAAAGCTTCAACACCGTTTGATGCAGTTCCCACTATTTCTATTGAGGTATCTTTTGTCAGCATATCCCTGATGATTGTCCGCATAAAAACGGAATCATCTATGATAAGTACCTTAACCATAATCAGGACGCCAGGACGTTTTTAACTTCCTCAAGCACCTTGGGTGCCTGGAACGGTTTGACGATATATCCCTTTGCACCGCTTTTTATCGCGAGTTTGACCATCTGTTCCTGGCCGACTGCCGTGCACATGATGATCTTTGCGTTGGGATCAATTGCCTTGATGCCTTTTAATGCTTCAATTCCATTCATTTTTGGCATCACGACGTCCATTGTGACGAGATCTGGTTTCAGTTCCTGATATTTTGCTATCGCTTCTTCGCCATCACCCGCTTCACCGGCAATTGTATGTCCACCGGTAAACAGAATATTTTTAATAAGGGTTCGCATGAAGAGCGTATCATCCACGATCAAAATCTTTCCCATTGACGATCAAATACATGTTAGTGAGATCATTGCATAAAGAAGTATTGGTAAAAAAGGAGGAAAAATATTAATTTGTTTGAGATTTGGTGGCATCTGAAATATACCGTACCCCTTTCGGGGTAAGCTGGATCTCTCTGCGGATAATCACCACTTCTCCAATACCGAGCGTTAATATTTTATCATAGATCTGGTCGAGTTGCTTGTGGGGAATATTGAGCATATTCTCTATGGCATGGGAGTCCATTCCTGAATAGACAAGCATGGCAACCTGCTGGTCAACCCCGTCCAGCTCGGTGCCTTTCATGTCCATGCTTTTTGTCGTATCTTTTAAGAAATTATAGAGAACCTGCAGGGTTGAGAGGGGGCAGAGCACAAGGCTTGAGACAACTTCAGCTGAATCGAGATAATCGATCCGTATCACATCGGTTGGTTTGCCCTGGACTTCCCGCTTGGTGAGCTCGATTGCTGCTACTTCAGAGAGGGGAACACTGATCTGTTTTACCGCACCGACAAACCAGATCCCGCTCTTGACAACGACGACGCTGCCCTTCTCCCATTGGGCTTCCTTGATCATCACACCCCCGCGAATGGCCGGGGACATGAAGTACGCCATAAGCCGGTAAGCATTGCAGACCGGGAGAATGCGTACTTTTAAAAACTGGAGGACTTTTTCAACGGAAAGGATCTTGTATACCACTTCCGTGTCCGTTTTTACCGTAATAATGAGGATATTTTTCTTTTCAGAAACGTCAAATACCGATTTGAAAAGGATCTCCTTGTTTATCGGGGCCGGCAGTACCATACGATCTTCACTAACGCTCAGTTTTGTGACGATCCATTCCTTGTTGAATTCAATTTTTACCGGTACTTCAGTCATGAACCCTCGGGACAATCTTTCATCATTGTTGGTATACCATATCCTGATTTAAATGTGTGTAGTACTATGGTTTATTTTATTCCCTCTTGGTGAGAATTTTTTTATGGTTTCTCTTTCTTCTGGATTGCACTCATCCGTGAATATAATTCGCTGAGCTCTCCCTCAATCTCGGTAGCCGGGGCTTTGAACTCATTTAATTCCCGGAGCAGGCTTAAGTTTTTCTCGACCTTGACATGCTTTACATCGGAAGCGAGCGAACTGAGCATATCCGCATCGCTTCCCCCGGCCCCCCCGGAGAATGAAGCCATATCCGATTCGGTTGAGATCTGGTCGTCAAAGCCGGCATTTTTCGGAGCATCAGATTTTATCCATTCCGTCTTCATCTCATCTTTGCCGGCTTCCACCGGAGCGACGTCAGCTGCCGGAGCGGGTGCAGCCGGGGCTGCGGGCGCCTGCGAGGGGTTTTCATCGTCATCAAGCTCTACATCGTCCAGATTCAGGTTGTCGAGATCCCCAAAGTCACTGTCAGTCGTGTCACCACCATCAAGACCACTGAACTCTTCAAGTCCCATAGCATTGTCCCGGAGAATATTGCCTGCTTCCCCGTCCATATCAAGTGAAGGCAGGGGTATATCCGGTTCATTGATATCCAGGGAGCTGGTGTCCGGAACTGCTGAGGGAGAACCATCAGTCATTCCCAGAGAGGAACCCGGGGATTCAAGATCATCGAGAGAGTCGAGCAGACCTGCATCAAATTCATCCTCGGACAGGGACAGGAAGGGATCCTGATCTTTTGTCGTTCCCGGGGAAGTAGTTCCCGGGCCCTGAGCATAGGAAGGAACTGAAGTGCCGGCATTATTTCCGGCACTTGCAAGTGCGGATGGTTTTTCTACCTTTTCCGTGACCGCCCGGTCAAGCTGCTGATTGATATCCTCTATTTTTTTTCCGCGCTTGTTGCGTTCTTTGAGAACGGATCCCAGGGATTTGACAGAGGATATAAATGAAGCCAGGTGCAGACCGATGCCACGTTTCTTATCTGATCCTTTTGCGGGTTTTGTAACTGCTGCTTTTGCCGGTTGCGCTTTTTCCTTTGGTCCGGTCTTGGATTTTTCAAAAAATTTCATCCCGTCTAGTTTCTTGATTATGCCGATCTTTTTTAAGTTCGCCGGTTTTAAGGATGAGAGCGCAGCCTTAATCTCCGCAGTCGTGATTGCACCGACAATAAGGAGGATGAAAAAGCCCACGACAAGCAGGATGGGGATCATGACAATGAGGGGGATATCGAAGAGGATCAGAACAGATCCGGTGATAACAATAACAGCAAACAATACTGGCCTGCGGAGACTTTCTTTCATAGCGGATCCCTTACGTTCCTGCCAAACCGGTTTTTCCCATATTTGCAAGTCCCTCCGGGCTGAAGAACATACCTACACCAATGGGTGCCAGGAGCAGTACCAGCCCGGTACATGTACAGAATATTGCTGTATAGAAATAATACATGTAACGATCCCCTCCTCCAACTATCCGTGCAGCGAGTATATTGGATATGGTGATGATGGTCAGGATAATTACGACAAAGGTCATCATCTCCTTTTCGGGGAAGTTTGAGAGCAGGCTCATACCGCCCAGGGCAGAACCGGCCGAGGCACCGCCCCCGGCTGTACCACCAGCCGCCACAGCGTTTGCCTGGAACTGCGTCATCATTTTTGCAACAGAGCCGGTCAGGACCACCATGATCTGGTAGAGTGCAACAAAGATTCCTATCATGGCGATATGCATGGGTATCAGGAGCACGAAAAAACTTTTCGCATGCATGTCTTTCTTCTCTCTCAGGAGGGTCTGTTCAAGGACAGAGGATCCCACGACCGTACCAATGGGATCCGGTGGACCGCCCAGCGTGACCGTGTCGAGGTAAATATTGAGATATTTGTAGATGAGGTTGCTTCCAGATTCCCCGATAAACCTGCCCCAGATCTGTTTGTCGTCAAGGCCCAGGTTCATTTTCGAATACACGGAATTTATCAGGGGTTCAAGGGCCGGAAGGGATTTCCTGTCGATGGTTCCCAGGGCATAGACTGCGGTTGTCCCCTGTCCTCCCATGACCGATCCGAGACTCCGGATGAATGTTGAAAAATCTGCATCGCGAAGGGTAATATTGGTATCATCAATATAGCCGATGATCCCCAGCGGAGCCATCAGGATACCTATGAGGATGAAGATCAATGCGGCGCTGATACCAAGCGCAGCCATGATAATGACCGCGATAATGGTTAACGGGACAATGATCCTTTCCATTGCATGGATGGTCTCCTGTTCTTTCGATGCCCGGGTCATCAGGCCGTGGGATTTGGGATCATCGGGAACCGATGAATACATGAGCACGTTGCCACTGACCGATATGGCGAGAATAATCCCATACGCGATATTGAGTGTGCCCTGGATGCCTGCCGGGGCATAGATGGCAATGGAGATCATCATGACCACGGCTATCACAGTTCCTGAAAGGAGCATGGCGATATAGGCATCTCCCCATTTCTTGAGCATTTCGAGTCCCTGTTCGATCTGGCTCCGGAACACGGTTCGCACGGTCGTGAGCTCGTTTTTTAAGAAATCGTCATCCGGGACCCCGGAATCGATGGCATTTGAATACCGGTTCAGCATGCTTCTTAAGATGACATTGTTTGTGCGTTCAGCCACAATGCTCAATGATTCTGCATAACTGTACCCCCATTTTCTCGCAAGGGTATCCACTTTGCCGATGTATCTTGCCGAGATATATTCCGTGCGGTTGGAAGAGTAAGAAAAAATTTCCGGACGGGTAGCACTTGCAAGCCCAAGGGATGCCATGTACGTGACCATGAAGAGCAGATCCGAACTCATCTTCTTGGCTTCGGATATACTGGCAACTTTTTCTTTCAGTTGCTTGATCGTAGATGCAAAGGGGATCTCTCTCTTTGCCGTTGTCTCTTTCTGGTCTTGCTGGACATCAGCCATATCAGGAACCAATCTGCAGGAGTCCCTGTTTCTTAATCTTGGTCATCATGTGGAAGAGATCCCAGAACTTGGTATAGCCGGCTTTATGAAGGCGCTCGAGAATCTTTGCACGTTTCTCCACTTCAAGATAGATCTCTGATTTTTTACTGTCGGGCATCCCCAGCATGGTGGCAATCTTGTTCTCGAGCAGGAACGAACTGCCTTTGCCGCTCCAGGTAAAGGTATCAGAGACCGGTTCCCAGCTGAACATCTCGACAAACGTAAACCCCTGGGTCTCCGGGTTGAACCCTACAAGCTCATTACAGCTGATCATCCGCCGAACCAGTGAACCATCCGGGCGCTTGACGGCACTCTGGATAACAACGAGGTTTAAGTTGTCCACATAGGTACGGGGGATATTGATCGGATCCCCGCAGAGACGCTGGATCAGTTTTTCCACCGACGCCGCGTGGAACGTGCTCATCACGGGGTGACCCGTTTGCATGGCACCAAACGCCACTGCTCCTTCTTCCCCACGGATCTCACCGACGAGAATCTGGTTGGGACGCTGACGCAGGGCAGCCTTGAGCAGGTCGAACATGGTCACCTCTCCACTGCTCCCCCCCCCGGATCCTTTGCCTTTTGCAAGGGCAACTTCCCGGATCCAGTTCCGGTGCGGTACCATCAGTTCCGGAGTATCTTCGATGGTAATGATCTTGTTCTCCGGAGGTATGAATGCCGTAATGGCATTGAGGAGAGTTGTCTTCCCGCTCGCCGTTTCCCCGCTGACGAAGAGTGACATACCGTACTCTGCGCAGATCCAGAGATACGCAGCTGATAAGTAGTCCAGGCCATTGCTTTCAATGATGTTGAGAATGGAGAGCGGGACTTCATTGACCTTACGGATGGAGAAGTTGCTCCCGTGCCTGCTGATGGCTGTGCCGTACACGATGTTGATACGGGAACCATCGGGAAGTGTTGCATCAACAATGGGACTCCGATAGGTGATAGGGCGCTTGATCTTTTCTGCCATCTTGACCACAAATTCGTCAAGTTCGCTCGAAACTTTGAATTCAATAACGGATTTGAGGCCCTTGAAAATCTTATGCTCAATGAAGATAGGGCCGATACCATCACAGGAAATATCCTCTATATAGGAGTCCGAAAGGAAGGGTTTGAGTACCCCCATATCGATCTTGTCCCGGATAAGCAGGTACTCGATGGCCCGGTATTCCTCGTTGGTAAGAATCACTTTTCCATCGGGTGTTGTGGGTACCTGGTGTTTCTTTTTGACATTTTTCATCTTGTCTTTTGCCGTGAAATCCGTTTTTAAAAATGTAGTTATCTTTGATTTCATGTCCTGCTGCTGGAGACCGCCGCCGGATAACTGGGTGAGTGCCACTCCTTTGGGCCTGATGACCGTAACTAACGCCAGCATCTTCTTGATGACTTCCGCACGCTCCTTGTCGCTGATGGGATCTTCTTCAAGACCATCGATCATATCGACAAGTTTGGTCTCTATGGCCGGAAGCATCTGGCTGACGTTGTGCAGAAACGAAGGCTCGATAGGGATGTAATAATTCCTTACATCATCGGGGTCGGGAAGGATGTGGATAAAGGTGGTCTCATTGACCGGGTAGATGATATTGGGACTCTCCATCTTCCGGAGATCTTTTTTGAGTTCCGACAAAAAGAGCGGGATACCATAAGTATTCACCGGAAAAGTATGGAGATACTCAAGCAGGTGCGGGCTTGCTTTCACGTATTCCTTGGCATTGGCCGGGAGCATCTTGTAAAGCGGGCTTGATTCGATGTCATTGTAAAAGTCAACATCGGAATCAACCACTTCAGGTTTGTAGGGAAGGTTGACTGCAATCGACGGCGAGCCCATATCAGACCCTCGCGAAACTCATGGGGATCACTTTCATGCCATAGCCCGGATGGACTTCAAAACTCACAAGGTTTCCGGTAGTCTTTCTCGCCCCGCGGACCTTGTTGACTTCCATCACCATGACGTACTTGTCCCCGACAAGGGCTTTCTTCATGTTCAGGTGGGCATCGGAGATAGACCGGATCCGCACAAGCGTGTCTTCTTCGAATGCATAGGTATGCAGAGTCACGAGGATGGTCTTACCATGGTCTACGAGTGATTTGCAGCTGGTAAAGAAGGTAAGAATCGCATCCGTCTCAGCATATTCCGTAAAGAGGGTCAGTGAATCTATCACAATGACCTGTGCCTTGCTCTGCTGGATATGGGTAATAAGGTGTGCAAGGATACCGACCATGTCTTCTTTCTTCCACTCGAACCCGACCACGTGGAGGGGAAATACCTTGATATAGCCCCAGGCAAAATACTCGGAGATATCAAGACTCATCGACTCCATCTGTTTCAAAAAACTCTTGGTGGTACTCTCCGTTGTGAAAAGATCAACAGAAAATCCCTGCTTCATTGCCCCCCAGATGATCTGCTGGGTCAGTACACTTTTTCCGGTATCATTTTCACCTTCGATGAGGGTGAGCGATTCAAGCGGCAGACCATCGGCTATCTTTTTGTCCAGTTCACTGTTACCCGTGGAAAGGATTTGCCGGTCTTCGCCACCCATCAGATCGGAAATGTTTGCCATCAGGACCACCTTTTAAACGAGGTTACAGGTATGCAGAAGCATACACCCCGTTCCCTGTTGTCATCTGGAACCATGCCGGAGTACTCTGGTCCTCTCGTGTAGTTACCCGGATGGTAAAGGTTTCACCCGGGTCCAGTTCATAGGGATGGATGACATCCGGAGAACGATCGAGAATCTGCCAGGTCCCTTTGGTTCCTTCAGTTCCTCTAGTATCATCCCACGGGTATAAGTAATAATCTCCATTTGAATCCCTGACAAGTACATCCATGTGTTTAAAATCCGAGATGATGCCGGTGCCATTATTGGAGATCTTATACGTAAAATTTGTTCCGGCAGGAGTTTTTTCCGCTATCGTAAAATAAGTCCTCATCCGTGACTCTTCGTGCAGGGTGAGATCTTTTTGTGCAGTAGTGACAATCTCGGCTGTTGTAAGCACACTGCCAACAAGCATGTATGCCACGATAACCAGCAGCAGCACCCCGATAGCTGCTCCAATGATCTCCGCGACAGCCATAAAAATCAGCCCACGTTGAATTCAGTCGAGCGCCAGATACCGTCCGGCAGGATAAACTGGAAATAGACCGGATTACCACTCGAGGGCATGATCGAGGGTCGAGCAGAGATCTGGAGAGTCTCACCGGGATCCCAGTTGTTATTCCCGTTCAGATCGAAGATCGTAAACGTCCAGTCAGAAATCCTGCCATAATCTCCCGTTGGGCCGGCAAAAACATCGGAACGCAGGATATCGGTATTGGGAATTATCTGGCTCCCGGTATTTTTCATCCACACATTCACGTAGGTACTGTTTGCAACGGACGTGACAATCCTGAAATCGGTACGGAGACGCTGGTCTGATTCATGCGTGGCAGACTGGAAGGTGCTTGCCATCGTGTATACAACCGGAAAGACCGCATTGATCAAAACACCCGCAGCAATAACTGCGGTAATCAAGAACATGGCAGTGGTGAACGTCTCGGCAGACATTGATCATATCCTGTCGGGAAGGTTCATCCAGTCGTCGTCTTTTTCCTTGCTCTTTGCCTGGGTGGAGCGTTCCCTCATGGAAACTCCGGACATATCGATTCTTCCCTCACTGGATTTTTCCTTCGGGGGGGAATCCTGCTGGCGGTGTTCCATCATAACCTCAATCATATCCCGGTCAAGGGACGTGTCAGTGGGAGCCAGGATCCGGTTGAGTGAATAGAGCTCGGCAACAAATTCATCCGGACCAACTTCATGTTCTTCACCAAGATTTGCCGGCATAAGGCGGGAGATCTCACGGATCTCATCGCAGGAATCTTTCGTTATATACCCCATTGCCTGGTAGGATCCCAGTATTATTTCGAGGCGATCATGCCCGTACTTCCTTACCGACTGGTGGGTCCATTTGAACAGTTTGTACACTTTCTGGAGCCGGAGTTTCTCATTTACCGGAACTGCTGGTTGTGCTGCGGTTTGCACTGCAGTTTTTGCCGGCAGGGCAGCAGGAGGGGGAATTATCTGGTTTCTTAAAGCCGCAAGCATCTGCTCATCGAGTAACTTTCGCTCGGCATCATATTGTGTTATCGGGTGTGGCGGGGGTGTTTTCTCCGTTTCCTTTGGATGATCTGCTTTTATTTTCTCCGCTTCATCCTTTGATTTGGTTGCATCGATCTGCGATTCCCGGGCATCAAGGGCGGCTTCCCGGGCTTCAAGGGCTGACCTCTTTGCATCTCCGGCATCAGCATCGGCAGATGAAGTGGAAGAAGAAGAGGAAGACTGGCCGGGCGTTCCCCCGGGTACTGCGGCGAGCGTGAAAGGATTTTCCAGTTCATTCATCCGTTCGCGGATATCCATGAGGAGACGTTTGATGGAGGTTTTTATCAGGTCGACTTCCCGCTCGAGGTTCTGAAGCTTAACCTCCGGGTCATCTTCTGATGCGGCAGTGATGATATGGTCTACCTGGGACTGATTTACCGCCATAGTGTATCTATGCGATATATCACATTTGTTCCTAATAAATATTCTGATTACTAAATAAGGATAAATCGGGACTGGGGTTAAATTTTAGGAACATTGCGGGCTTTTGCAGGATATTGGTGATGAGCGTTTTTTAAAAAAAAACCTTTGTTGGGGATCCGTGCCAGTCAGATCCGGAAGAAAGAGTCGATTCCGCTGGATGGATTGATGTGGGTGATCATGAGCAGTAAACCGGGTTTTTTTTAATGACAGAAAAAATTATTCCGGTTTCCGTGTTACCGGGAAAGCCATTAACCCCGCTTTCTTGATGAGGTAATACCCTGCACCGAGTCCCACAACAATCACACCAATTCCCATCAGTTCGAATGCAAAGGCAAAGGTGTCCCCGGGCGCGGGGTTCAGGAGAATCACTTTCCTTGCCATGGCAATGATGGCGAGCAGGATGACAATCTCTACGTGGATGGTATTCTCGATGAAGTAGGCCTTGATGGTGTCGAGCAGTTCGATGACGATGAGCACCAGCAGGAACCCCCCGAGCACGTTGATCATCTCGTTAGGCTCAAGGAGATAGGGAGTCGTCGGGTCAAAGAGAACCTTCCACAAGCCATCAATCAGATAATAAAGACCCGCGACAAGAACGACCATCAGCAGGGCCATGAGCAGGGCATACGCACATTTTTCAAACAGATTAACCGTTTGGACGAATTTTTGAACAATATCAGTCATTGACGATCACGCATCCACTGGTATCAAATCAGGGTCTGCCGGATTATATAACTTCACTACATCTCCGATCACGATCACGGCCGGGGGTTTGACTCCCGCCGTTCTTGCGGCATCGGCAATGGTGGCGAGAGATCCGGTGGTCACCCGCCGGTCTTTCCGGAGCCCACGCTCGATGATAGCAACGGGCGTTTCTTCCGGTTTGCCGTTCTGCATGAGAACTCCGGCAATCCTGCCAAGATTTGCCACGCCCATCAAAATCACAATCGTACCCCGGCTCTGTGCCAGGAGTTTCCAGTCAAGAGCGGGTTCGGCCCGGGTCGGATCCTCGTTACCGGTCAGGATAGTTACCTGCGAGGCATACTTCCGGTGCGTAAGCGGGATTCCCACGGATGCAGGAACCGCAAGGGCACTCGAGATCCCCGGCACCATCTCAACCTCAATACCGGCAGCACGGACGGTCTCAAGTTCCTCACCTCCCCGGCCGAACAGGAACGGATCGCCGCCTTTGAGCCGGACTACCGTCTTTCCCTGCTTTGCCCGGTCAACGACCAGGGCTTCGATCTCGTCCTGTTCCAGCGTATGCTTTCCGCCATACTTCCCGCAGTCGATCTTCTCGGACCGGGCGGGAAGGGAAGACAGGATCTCTTCTCCCGGGAGCTGGTCAAAGAGCACGACATCAGCAGCATCGATAACATTCCGGGCCCGCTGCGTGAGCAGCCCTTCTCCACCGGGGCCTGAGCCCACCAGATACACTTTACCGTTCAAAGGCTCATCCTCCGTTAGTTATTCCCAGTCGTTTATAAGCTTCATCAATCAGGTCCTGTGCCCTGCCTTTGAGCAGCCTGCCCTGGACCCGTGCTTCATCGATCGTTTTCACGTCCGTCTCGATCCGTTCCGTGCGGGTGCCATCCAGCGATAGCACTTCAGCGATAAGGTGGCCTGCCCGGGAGTAGATCCCCAGCGGCGTGTAACAGCCACCCCCCAGCTGTTCCATAACAGCCCGTTCGATCAGGACATCGTTTCGCGTCTGCGGGTGATCCAGCGCAGAGAGCATCTCCATTAACGAGGGGTCTGCCCGGCTCACGACCGCGATGGTGCCCTGGTTTGGGGACGGGACAAATTTTTCCGGGGGGAAACGTTCGCCGGGTATCCGTATTCCCAGCCGGGTCAGTCCTGCTTCTGCAAGAATGATCGCATCGTACTCGCCCTCGTTCAGCTTACGGATGCGGGTGTCGACATTGCCCCGGAGATCCTTTACGATAAGGTCAGGGTCGTGCCGGAGCAGCTGGGCCTTCCTGCGGGTGCTCGATGTGCCAATCACCTTCACTTTTCCCAAGGGGACGGTGTGGGCAATATAATCGGCAGGTGAATCGCGCTTGAGAACCGCTGCAGTAAAAATCCCATGGGGACGGTACGCGGGGATATCTTTCATGCTGTGCACTGCACAATCGATCTCGCCGGCAAGGATTGCGTCATCCAGTGCCCGGACAAAGACTCCCTGGCCCCCAATTTCATGCAGCGGGATCTCCGTGCTTGTATCGCCCTGCGTGGTGATGATCTGCTTCTCGGATGATATGCCGAGTGCAGATAATTTTTTCATGACCGTCTCGGTCTGGGCAAGTGCCAGCTTGCTGCCCCGGGTTCCGATTGTTATAGACATTGTGTGTACGCCTGGGAAAGGGTGTTGAGATCCTGATCGCTGTGCGCTGTGGAGATAAAGTTGGTCTCGAACTGGGAGGGGGGAAGGAAGATGCCGGCCGAAAGCATCCGTTTCCAGAACCTGCCGAATGCGTCGGTATTGCATTCCTTGACCTCGCGGTAATTTTTCGGGGGAGTGCTGCGGAAGAAATACTTGAACATCGACCCGAGCCGGACAAACGAGCCCCCGTTCAGGTTCAGCGACTCTTCAAGGGCACGGGTCTTTGCATCCAGCTCTTCGTAAAGCATCTGGTTGTCATGAAGGTACGTGAGCGTGGCGATACCGGCCGAGAGCGAGAGCGGGTTTCCGGAGAAGGTTCCCGCCTGGTACACCGGGCCCTGAGGTGCGATGAGCTGCATGATCTCCCGGCGCCCGCCAAAGGCACCAATGGGAAGTCCGCCGCCAATAATTTTACCCAGAGTAGTGAGATCCGGCCTGACGCCATACATCACCTGGGCCCCGCCAATACCGAGGCGGTAACCGGTGATCACTTCATCGAAGATCAGGAGCACATCGTGCGCCCGGGTGATCTCCCGAATATCCCGGAGATAATTGTTGTCCGGCAGGACCGGTCCGATATTGCCGAGCACCGGTTCGATGATGAAGGCTGCGACATCGGTATGGGCAGAGAGAAGGGACTCGAGAGCTTCGGGATCATTGTAGGGCACCTGCCGGGTGTGCTTCACAAGATCGGAAAGCACGCCGGCCGAGTCCGGGACGCCCATCGTGGTTGCACCCGACCCGGCCTTGACGAGCACGGCATCATGGGCGCCGTGGAACCCGCCTTCGATCTTAACGATATCCTGTTTACCCGAAAACCCGCGTGCGAGCCGGATAGCAGCCATGGTGGCTTCTGAACCGCTCGATACGAACCGGACCATGTCCATGCCCGGGTGATCCCCGGTGATCATCTTCGCAAATTTGGGTTCGAGCGGCGAAGGAGTACCGTATAGCCACCCGTAATCCAGCTGGGCTTCTATCGCCAGCCGTACCTGCGGAGCAGCGTGCCCGAGAAGGAGCGGGCCGTACGCCATGCAGCAGTCGAGAAGGGAGACCCCGTCGACCGTTGTCAGGTAAGAACCGCCCGCATGAGCGGTGTAAAACGGGTACGGCTTTATCGCCCGTACCGGGCTGCTGACACCACCGGGCATCAGGGTCTTTGCCACTTCGAATAACTCACTGCTTTTACTGCTGTTACTGTTTTTCATCAAGCCACCCGGCAACATCTGCTGCAAAATACGTAATGATAAGATCTGCTCCCGCACGCTTGATGCAGGTCAGGCTCTCGATTACCGTCTCTTTTTCCTTTATCCATCCGCGTTCGGCAGCGGCTTTGATCATGGAATATTCCCCGCTTACCTGGTAGGCCGCCACCGGCAGGCCGAGGTCCGCTACTCCCGCAAGGATGTCAAGATAGAAACCTGCGGGTTTTACCATCAGGATATCAGCACCCTCGTCTGCATCCATCTGGGATTCAAGGATCGCTTCCCGGCTGTTGGCATAATGGATCTGGTAGGTGGAGCGGTCACCAAACGAGTACCCGGAGCCGGCCGCTTCCCGGAACGGGCCATAGAGGGCAGATGAAAACTTTGTCGAGTACGACATGATCAGCACGTCTTCATACCCGGCCTCGTCAAGGGCTGCCCGCAAGGATCCCACCATCCCGTCCAGCATGCAGGAGGGGGCAATGATATCGGCCCCGCTCTCCGCGTGACTGACAGCGATACGGTTCATCAGTTCGAGTGAAGGATCGTTGAGGAGATCAAGCCCGTTCCGGCCTTCCCCTACGATCCCGCAGTGGCCGTGATCGGTGTATTCGCAGGCGCAGACATCGGTGATGACCACCATGCCCGGCACTGCTGCCTTTATCCTGCGGACGGACTGCTGCACGACACCTTCTGCATCGTGAGCCGAGCACGCTTCAGGATCTTTTATCTTCGGGATGCCAAAGAGCAGCACAGCGCGAATCCCGCGTTTCCAGAGATCTGCGGCAACTGCAGCAATCCCATCGACAGGGTAGTTAAACTGGCCGGGCATCGAGTCGATGGGCATTGGGGAGCTGATCGTCTCGTTCACAAAAAGGGGAGCGATAAGATCGTTCTTTGTCAGACTGCACTCTCGCAGGAGCGGCTGGATCTGCCGAGTCCGTCTCCTTCTCATCCGTCGCTGGGGAAACATGTGTGTACCGGTGCCTCCTGCTCTAATCAGGTTACAGTTTGAAAACCAATGGTATTTATGATTACTTTATTCCCCTTGTGCATCGCCGGTCTCTTCAGCGGTATGACTCCGGAGGGCGCAGGATAGCCGGAGGGCACTGTTGACCATGTTGTGCAGGTCTTCCTGCGTGTACTTGTTCTTTTCGATCAGGTCCCAGTCCTTGGTCGTGTCCTCATCATTCTCGCCAACCCACGACGCAATGGCAACTTCGGGAGTGTGAAACCCCAGCCAGGAGACAAAATTCAGGAGATTGCCGGCAACGTGCTGGATACCGTCCACATGCCCAATGATGATGAGGGCCGCGACCTTGTCCGTGATCATGCGGTTGCCGAACCACGAGTACTGGTTCTCGATACAGTTCATCCGCTCCACGAATTTCTGGACAAGGGCCGAGTGGTTGTTCCACCGGATAGGGGTTGCAAGGATCAGGATATCGCAGGCAAGCACCGCGTCGTACACATCCTGCATCCGGTCATCATCATACTTTAGTGAGCTCTGGCAGGGATAGGTGCAGTAATCCGGGTTCTCGGAATAGTTTCCCTCGCAGTCATGGATAACGAGATCCTTAAGCCGCAGGATTTTTGTCTCACACCCGTATCCATTGTACAGGTCAAGCGCACGCAGTAAGAGGCGCTCCGATTTGCTCATCCCCGGTTGCTGCCGGCTCGAACCGGAAAGGCCCAGGACTTTGATCTGCCGGCAGAGATTCCGGTCCGGGACGGGAATGATATTAACGCCAAACTTTCTTCCGACCAGTGGGGCAGGCATGAATTAATAATCCTTTATCCTGATTATCTATTTGTTGGTCTGTTCCTTTGCAATGTTAAAAAAACGGGAACCTGTTGATCAGTTAATGGAGATGCGTATGAAAGATGATGATAGGAAAAAAATCATTGACGAAAATAAGAAGAAGTGTGTCTGCGAACCCTGCCCCTCGTACACGGAATGCATGCGGGCGGGCAATGAACTGCTGTTCTGCGTGACCGGAAAAAGTGCAGACTGCATATTTGAAAAGAAGGGGTGCATCTGCCCGGCGTGCCCGGTCACCTCCATCCTTGGCCTGAAGAAGGCCTATTACTGCATCAGGGGATCTGCCGGGGAACAGAAATAATACGCAGCCAAAAATATTCCCGAAAGAAGGCGTATATCCAATATTTTTTATTCCGGCGACTGCGATTCATATTCCATGCACCTACCCTGCACCCTGGTACTCATCCTGGTAACCTGTGCCGCACTTGCCTGCACAGGATGCACGCAGCCGGTCTCACCGGTTACAATCTCTCCCGGCACAGGTCCGGCAGCGATCACTGACCTGGCACAGTTTGCCCTCCAGCCTTCGGATCTTCCCCCGGGATTTACCCTGGCAGAGACAAGGATGAAAACACCCTCCGAAATGAGCCGGCTTGCCCGGGATCTTGGCTGGCAGGCGGGTTATGTGGCCCGGTATGTCCATCCCGCCCAGGCAGGGAGCACAAAATACGAGATCATGCATTCCATCGCCATCTATCCTGCGGGCAGAATACCGGATGTGATCGAGTATTCCGATAAACAGGCCCGTTCTGACCGTACGATTACGTACACGGATTATCCGGTCCAGGGCCTGGGTGACAATGCCCGGGCATTTTCCGGCACCGGAGTACAAATTCCCCTCAATACCACGGGAGTGACTGCACGAATCACCGGTAGTGCTTATGTCCCGGAAAAAGAGGCTGATGCAATAACGGATTTTGCTGAGGTTATATTCGCAAAAGGAGACGTGTTTGAAGTTATCAGAATAACAGGTTCTTCGCCCGATCCCGCGATCCTGGTCAACCTGAGCCGGCAGGCGTATGCGAAAATTCCCTGACCTGCAAGGAATCCCATTTCTTAAAAGATACGTTCTTTTTACCATCCTTTTTTCAACCGAAAAGTCCAACAGAAATTCATCAGCCCGCACTATAATCGGGAGGCCGCTATGGAATTCAAAGATATTGTCATGCAGAGATATGCAACAAAGGAATTTGACGGCAGGATGATCGAGGATTCAGAGCTCTATGCGCTGCTGGACCTGATCCGCTACGCACCATCGGCTTTCAATCTCCAGCCCTGGAAGATCAAGATCGTCTCTGCGAGCCGGATCAAGCAGAACCTGCGTCCCCATTCCAATGACCAGCCCCAGATCACCTCATGTTCCCACCTGCTCGTATTCTGTGCCAACACCGAGCTTGAGCAGCTGGTTGAACGGGTGAGCAGGGGGCTTTACGGCTCAGGTATGCCGGCAGAGGCCATTGCCCAGTACACTGAGATGATGAAAGGATACATCCGCTCGATGACTCCCTCACAACAGCTCGCTTTTGCCCGGGAACAGGTGTATATTGCCCTGGGAAATGCGGTGAATGGTGCCAAGGCTCTGGGTATCGACTCCTGCCCGATGGGTGGCTTTGATCCCGCCGGTTATGCTGAAGTCCTCTTCCTTCCCGAAGAATTCATACCGGTAGTTCTTTGTGCAGTCGGGTACGCGGCCGACAAGCCCCTGCCCAAATGGCGGCTGCCCCGGGAAGAAGTGTTCTTTTGATTAAGCGCGATCCCCTTTTTTCCCGGATTAAAGGAACGAGATCTGGTGTTTCCGGATATCCGGAATACTTATGGATGTTGCAGGAGTATGGTAGGGATTTTAAAAAGCCGGGGATCCTGCAATCCCCCATCCTCACCACCAGCGGCACACGGTATCCTCTGAATTGCCGTGAATTCCCAACTACCTTCCGGAATCTCTTTGACGGGCACACGCAGTTAAGCCCCGCTCCCTTCCTGCAGACTAAAGCTTATGCATAAAGATCATATTTAGCCTGCAACTCTGACCAGCGGGGGTTATCCGCGATAGGAAGGGTTGTTCCGTTCCCGCGTGCTGCTGTACGTTCCGATTGTAGCAGGATCAACGTGCGTGCGTCGATATATTCAGTCCTGACACTGTCTAATGAATGCCCATCAGAAGTCCGGATAATCTCCGGGCTGGACCAATTTTCCCCGGAACCCGCGAATGGGGTTTCATCCGTCATGATAATGGGGTTTGTTGCCTGTACCAGGCAGTACCCGGTACCTCTGAAATCATAGGGTTCCGGACACGAAATGCCCACGGCCAGATGATTCTCCGGTATGAAATACAGGACGGAAGATTTGTATCCCAGCTCCTTCAACAGGGCAGCTAGCAGGAGCGATTTTTCAAAACAAACACCGCTCCCGTCATAAAGGACTTCGTAGGGGTAACGGTAGGGCGATCCCTTTATGTAAGGAATATGCTGGACCAGGCTGATTGCAATGCGTGCCTGGTCGTCAGGATTGTCCGTTTTCTTGCGGATCTCATCTGCCAGAGCTTCAAAATACCGGTTCTGATTATATTCGTTTAAGTAGGTGAGAAAAAATGATGCATTGTCAACATATGCCCAGGCACGTTTCTGCCGGGGGTTTTCTTCACGATACGCACTGTATAATTTTGTCGATAGGGCAATTGGCAGGGTACCCTGGTTCCCGTCAAGAACATAATCGTAATGGCGGGTGATATACCCGTCAGTAGAACCGTAAGAGGTATCCATTCCATTGGTGGTAACTGCCAGGACCGGAGTAAAAATGGTTGTGCAGAGAATTAAGGCCGTACAGAGAATCAGAATCAGGCGCATAGCCACCAGTATTGTTATTTTTTTATATAGGAGTGCCGTTAAAAAACAAATATTGTAACGAGAAAACACCCGTAAATCTGGAGATTCACGTGCTATCCATTGGATTAAAAAAGACCGGCTTACCTATCTGCTGCACAGAAGTTCTACTTCAGCAGCCAGCCGGTCCATCCGCTCCCGGAATTTCCGGGCCAGGTGCGATGACGACTCGATACTTTCTTCAATGCTTATCCGTTTCGTGCCGGCCACAAGGTTATCCGCATGGCAGACAATCTTCTCTTCTATTGTTGTCGGCATACAATCCCGTGGCTCTAACCCGAGAAGCGAACACTCGTCAGCAGTCAATCCTGCTCCGGTATGGCATTCAACAATGCGGGCCAGTTTCTCCGGAAAACCCCTGGCCCGCAGGAGATCAGCACCGGCCTGGGCATGTGCAATCGAATGAGTGCTTCCCCGCCCGATATCATGCAGGAGAGCCCCCTCTTCGACAAGAGAAAAATCAACCGAGGGATTCCGCTGTGCATATTCACACGCAACATCCCTCACTACGCCAACATGGGCTATTACTTTTTCGCTGCACCCGGCTTCGCGCAGCATTTCTTCACATTTTTTACGGAGCGAATCAGGCATGACCGAGCGACTTCTTGATCGAGCTGATGCGGGACTTGAGCGATTTTAACAGCATCTCATTGTCAAAGTGTCCCATCGGCTTTCCACAGGCCGGGCATTTGAATTCACTGTTCATGGCAAGGGGAAAGGTGAAGATAAGGTGGCAGTCCTTGCAGATGAAAAAGTCATTCTCCTCTTCATACTTCTCGCGCCGGGAGAGTTTCTCCAGCACGAGTGCCATGTCCTCACGGATCGCATCGTAGATATGATCGGGGCGGAGCTGCCAGAGGTACGTAAGCCAGCCGGTCTCATTGTTCTTGATGCGGTGGTATTCAGCCAGCCGTTTCTCGTACAAGGTATAGAGCGTGTGCCGCACGGTGTTTAAGTTGATACCCGTACTTGCGGCAAGGCCTTCATCGCTGTGCTCGCCTTCTTTCGGGAACCGTTCAAGAAGGTTGAGCCCGTCATCGCCAACCATGCGGTAGAGATATGCCCTTACTGCCGGATCACTCAGCACGTCGTTTGCAGGAACCATCACCGTATGTATTGTTTAACGGTGCTAATATGCTTATCCAGCAGGGCAACAGCTGCAGCGCGGGTCTCACCCCAGCCATACACGCTGACGAGCGCCTGGCCAGATTCGAAGGATGAACCAGGATGGGGAATGTCGGCGATTAAATTTTTCAATTCTTTGAGATCGGTATTGATAGTACAATCACGATCCGCAAACAGGATACTGCGCACGGCAACTTTTTTTTTCGCGGGTGATACCTGTGGAAGGATTCCCGCGCATGCATCAACATGGTACTGGAAAAGGTTACACCCCATTGCCTGTTCAACAGTATCGACCGTTCCCTGGAACCGGGGATTTATCTCGATGGCATGTGCCATTTCATCATCAACAACAAAATCGATACCAATAGTCCCGATACAGCCGCTCGCAGCAGCAATCTGCTCAGCCACCAGCATCATCTGCCCGCAGAGCGGGTGCCCAAATGGGGTTATGGATCCACAGAAACCAAACGAGGCATTGCCTTTTCCCTGGAGAACCTGCTCGTTGGTCGCGATCGCCCGCGCCCGTTTCCCGTCAGCAACACAGCAGACGCTTGCCGGAATCCCGGTAATCATCTCCTGCCGGATATAGTCCACACCCGGGTAGAGCTGCTCCCAGGCCCCCTGTTCAGCTGCCGTGCTGACAACGGCATTCCGCCAGCCTCCGGCCCCGCGCCGGGGTTTGATCATGGCGGGAAACATCCCTTCCTCTAAAAGCCGGGGAACCCTGACCCGGTTCGCTTCGAAGAAATGCTGGATATCCAGCTTATCGAGAAAGCGTGCCACGTTCTGCCGCGGGGTCCCGCAAAGCGGGATGGTACTCGGGAGTTCCTCGGCCCCGGACGTGACTACCAGCATGTCAAAGGCATGCCGCCGGCTCATCTGGTCCAGGGCATCGGGGAGATCGGCGAGATCTTCAAATTTTATCCGGTCTTTGGTGTACCAGGAAAGGTCCTGGTCGCAGAAATGGTCCACCGAACAGACTTCATATCCTGCATGGAATGCGGACTGGGCTACATGGCGCGTGGAAAACCCCGCAACCAGTACCCGCCCCTTCACCGTTCCACCGTCTGTTTCCCCACCCGGGTCGGGACAATGCTGATCTGGGCACCGGGAAATTCGCAGGCAAACTCTTTACCCTGGAAAAGATTGTCGAGAAAGAGGGCAAGACTCGATATCTCGGAATGGGGCTGGCCCGTGACAGCCACATTATAATCCGCAAGCCCGTAAATATCACCGGGCACTTTCTCGGCACCCACGACAACCAGGATCTTGTTGTGCGGCCGTATCTCCCCTAACACGTCCGGCAGGTTGAGGCCGTACATGGTAAGGTGGACAACAACGCCGCCTTTGGCCTTCCAGTCCCTGATGCAGGCGCGGTACTTCACGTTATCTTCGCAGAAGAACTCGCCACCCCAGCGTTCCACCACATCGCTGATGCTCTCTACTACTCCCTTATCGGCACTGGCAAGGTACATGCCTTTTGCACCCAGCGCCCGGGCGGTGAGACCAACATGCGTGGTCACTCGCTGGTCGCGCTCGGGGCGGTGGCCTATCCGGAGGATGGCTACTTCTTGTGATGTCAT
>JANYKQ010000086.1 GCA_025358115.1 Methanomicrobiales archaeon
CACCGGATAACCGCTCTCGGGGACTCCGTCCCCGCCGCTAGGGCAACCCTAATCAGGATTCCATACGCGCAAAAGGTCTGTCGACTTTTGCGCTACAAATTACCGGAAACTTGGAAATCCTAAATCGGGAGAAGAACCACATTTTTAAAAACATTCCGGGATCTTAAGGACGAAACCCCTTTCATTATCTTTACCGGGAAAGGACGGGAAGAAGTGGTTATCGAGGCGCTGAATAATGGTGCTGATTTCTATGTCCAGAAAGGTGGCGATTCCAATGCAATGTACCAGGAACTTTCAAATAAGATCCGTTATGCTTTTGGAAAGTGGCAGAAAACAACCTGAAAGTGAGCAGGGTTGTTGAAAGCGAGATGGAGTACCATGAACATGAACTCATAAAATTTTATAACTCTGCGCTCGACGCTGCAAACAAAAAACTGAAACTTATCTCCGGCATTACGCGGTACGATATCATGAGCCAGCTCACTGTACTGCAGTTATACCATGAGATGCTGGAGAAGAAGCTGCCTGACTCTTCCTGCCAGGAGTATTTCAAAAAGCTTGGAATTGCTACCGACCGGATCTCCTCCATTATGCAGTTCACCCAGAAATATGAGGAGATCGGGGTCAATACGCCCGTCTGGATGAATATTATTTCAATCGTGGATGCTGCAAAAAAAGACGAGATTGCCGGGAATCTCCGGCTTGTCAATGATCTCCCTGCCGGTATCGAAGTATTTTCTGATGCCCTTATCGTGTATGTCATTTACAATCTGATGGACAATGCAGTGCGATATGGCGGGAAGATCACGACTATCCGGTTATCGTTACGGGAATCGGGTGATGATCCGGTGATCGTGTTCGAGGATGATGGCGATGGTATTCCTGCCGATGAAAAGGAGAAGATCTTCGGGCACGTGACCGGGAAGAACACCGGTTTTGGGCTGTTTCTCTCCCGGGAGGTCCTTGCGATCACCGGCATCACCATAACGGAGAATGGTGAGCCGGGGAGGGGAGCACGGTTCGAGATAACGGTGCCAAAAGGGGTCTTCCGCTCTGCGGGCACCGTTCATGACCTGTCGGTTCATACCTGATATGCACTCTCCCCTGTCCCTGGCAGGGCAGGTACTCCCACATCTGATCAGGTAAGCTTCCCGATATCTTTTCTTCCGGGCAATTTACCTGCACGGTTATTAAAAATGGAAATTTTCTCATTTACCCGTCAGTCTGGGATATAATCGATGATAATGCCGGTACCGGTCTTATGCATTCACCCGGGTATACGTGCCTTCCAGCTTCCGGACAACCGGGTCCCAGAGGAACTGCCGGTCCACCTTACTCCGCCCCCGTCTTCCCAGCACTTCGGCATTCCCCGGATCATCGATCATGTTGCTGATTCCCCATGCGAGTGAATCCGCTTCCGGCCAGACTTTAATCCCGTTGACAAAAGTGTCGATGTTCTCTGAAAGACCCCCGACATCACAGGCAACAACCGGCTTTTCCGCACTCCAGGCTTCGAGCAGCACGAGACCGAATGGCTCGTTCCTGCTCGGGATCACCACAAGATCGCAGGCGTTCAGGAGACGGATGTACTCGGAGTCCGGGATATAGCCGACAAAATTTACCGGCAGGTCCCGTGCCCTCTCCTGGAGGAACTGTCGCATCCCCCCGTCGCCGGCAACTACCACTTTTGCATCCCAGCGATGCTGGCAGACCCTGCGGATCGCCTCGATGAACAGGTCGGGTCCTTTCTGGTATACCAGCCGCCCTACGAACAGGATCAGCGGTGCGTACGGGTGAATCCCGTACGATCGTTTCACGTCCCCCGCATCGAGATGGGCCCGGTACTGGCGCGGTACAATGCCATTGGGCACAACGTCACACTTCCAATCGGGTATATTGTAGAGCTGCATCACTTCATGCTTCATAACGGTGGATACAGCAGTTACCCGCTTTGCGATCAGCCCGCCATACCATTCCTTGCCCGAGATCTCCTGGTACTCCCACCAGTTACCATGCTGGTTGCCATTCCTGCCATACTCGGTGGAATGGAACGTGAGGATCGTGTCCCGGTCCTGGAGCTGGTGGAGAGCCGGGATCGGGTGCCAGTCATGGAAATGCAGGATATCGAATCTCCCCTCCCGCTCGGTCTGGTGGAACAGTTCCACCATCTGGTTGCTCATATCCTCGCAGTACTGCACCGTGCTCTTGCCGTATGGCCGGCAGTAATGGTACCTGACACCGTTGATTGTCTGGTCCGGCATTGCTCCCCGGGTATAGAAGTGTACATCGTGATTCTTTGCAAGGGTCTCTGCAAGATTGGTTGCAGCGCTGGCAAGGCCGCCAACCCTCTCGGCATACATCGATTCCCAGCAGAAAAAGGCTATGTTAAGTGACTCCATAATAACTCCCTGCGTTCATTGATAATTTTCAACAATTCCTGGCGGTCTGTGCATCCGGTGAT
The DNA here is from genome assembly GCA_025358115.1 of Methanomicrobiales archaeon. GTDB lineage: Archaea > Halobacteriota > Methanomicrobia > Methanomicrobiales > Methanospirillaceae > Methanoregula. The sequence goes on from JANYKQ010000086.1 coordinate 2,462, forward strand.
ATGGTCGGCAAGTCTCTCATCATCGAGGGTATGCCGGATCCAGTTGGCGATATCCCCCCGCTCCTGGTGGTACAGGATCGAGTCGCCCGGCACCACCCGGAGCAGTTCACAGAACTGGTCGAGGCTGTAAGCGGCGTACCCGATATACCCGGTGTGCGAGGTAAAGTGGAAAGCCTCTTCCGGGTTGAGCGTCCGAAGCGTCTTTGCCGATCCACGGTTTTTCATTACCCTGATGTTTCGTTTTTCATAGTCAGCAAGGATCGCCATGAACGTCCTGAATGCATCCTCGGCCTCGTGGTGGCTGAAATAGTTGTGCACCTCACCGCAGGTGCCGTACTTGGAGGCCATGTAGTAGAAGTGGTCACTCGTCTGGAGGTATCGCCAGATGGATTTATCCTTGGCATAGGCCGCGGCCTTCTGTACTGCCGAGTAGGCCGTATGCTGCCGCTCGTTGCCCATCCAGGCCGAGGCATCCTTCTCGATATCTGCCCATGAGATGGTATCGGTGACATCGATTGTGCCTACCGGTGGATACTTCTGCAGGACCTCTGAGGGCAGGAGGGTTTTAACCCCGCAGTCCTTTAACTCGCCGGGCAGGTGGGAGAGGAAATTAAAGATACCGGTCTCTTCCCAGAAGTGTTCCCCGAATGTTTCATAATCGAGAAATATATTGATGATATCCCCCTGCGTACCGGCCAGCCAGCCGGCATACGTGTCTGCCCTGAGCGGGTACTTGTCCCAGCCCTGGTTGGCAAACCGGAACGCTATGTCATCGGAGAGCTGGACATCCCGC
>JANYKQ010000091.1 GCA_025358115.1 Methanomicrobiales archaeon
TGCAAAACAGCCCGTTTTTCACCAAAACAACAGTAACAACTATATGGGATTGACAGAAAAATAGTATGCCGCAAAGATCGGAGCAGGGCTCGTAGATCAGGGGTAGATCGTCACGTTTGCAACGTGAAGGCCACGGGTTCAAATCCCGTCGAGTCCATTATTCTTTTGAAATTTTTCCTGATGACCGCAGGTCATGCCGGGCTCGAAGGGCAGGGCCCTCACAATTCGAAATACCAGTTACTCGTTTTGATATTATTCTCCGGGACCGCATTATATGTGCAAAGGAAGTGGCGCTTTCCGCTACCGGAGTAACCAGATTTTGGGGAAGCGAAAGGGATCGCACCCAATCCACACAGACCCACGGGGGGTCGCTGCTCATTTCATGAAACATAAGGCACTCCCCCTCATTTCCCGGAGGAGGTATCCCCACCCCTTAACGAACACCGTCCGGAGTGAGAGATGGAATTTTTAGCGGATATACATCAGATAATCGGTTATACATCCGAATATCGGATGTACATCTTACTTACGTTTTGCTCGGTTGAATCAGTGCAAGACATATCAACTCTCCAGCAGGGATGATGGAAATAAATTTCTATCCCAATTGCCTTCCGGGCATGAGAGAATAACGCATTGATAAAAAAAAGAGATTTTAAATCAATCAATCAATCCAGTCGAGCAGGTGGTGGGATGTGCCCTGCTCACCCTTCTGGATCAGCTTCGCCTTGACTTTTTTTATCGCTTCGGTTGCAGGAGACGGCTGCTGCTCGAACTGCCCGTAATCCATGTAATCCCGGGTAATCCGGTCTTCTACCGCTACGGTAATCTCCCGGATGGGAGAAGAGAACTCGTCAGGCTCGCTGAAAGAAGAGGGTTCTGCCTGCCGGACATTCTGTTCGCGCACCACAGGCGGTGTTGTCTCCTGCATTATCATGGGAGCCATGACCGGGACTACCGGGGGGGCAGGTGTTATCACCGGCGGGTTTACCGCGGCCGGGCTGAATACACCCTGCGGTGAACCTGAACGAGAGAGCAGGAAATCCACAAATGATTCAGCTTCCCTGCGCTGATCGGGCGACAATCTATCCAGTTTGCTTTCCAGTGATTCCATACAGTGCCAGCGTATTTGTAGAGAAATGTCTCGTGTTGATCCTATTTAATGCGCCGGTGTTTTGGGATGTTACTCCCACCGGTGCTGGTACCCGCGCTTTGCGAGCGGACTTCCATCAACCGTGACCGATTTTTCATCTACCACGGTACCGATTACCGTTGAAGAGACGCCGGCAACCGGGAACTTCCCCGGGGCAATCGTAAAGATCAGCTCGTAATCCCCGCCGCCATGAAGGGCAAGTTCGCGTGCCTGCTCCGCGGGAATTCCTGCGGCAAGGGGAAGTTTTGCCGCATCAATGGCAAATCCGTACCCGTTCGCGCTCATCAGGTCATAGAGCGACAGTGCGATCCCATCGCTGTCATCCATCATCGCACTGACACCGGCCCGGCCGAGAAGCCGGCCTTCTTCAACCCGTGGCTGCGGTTCGAAGAGTGCCTTTTCATACTGGAGATACCCGTCAAGCCGTGCCTGTGCTTGCCCGGGCGTGCCGGTGATACAGACCAGATCCCCCGGGCGGGCACCCTTCCGCCGCACGATATGGTGCTTTTCGACTAAACCCAGCCCGGTCGTGACAACCGTGAGCTCCCCGTGCCGGTCGATATCCCCGCCAACAATGGTTGCGCCATATCGTGTGCAGCAGTCCTTTGCCCCCTGCATCACACCTGACAGGGACTTCCAGTCATCCAATCCAACGGCAATCAGGAGATATTTCGGTGCGGCCCCCATACTGGCGATATCCGAGAGGGTAACGGCAGCGCTCATCCAGCCGGCCTGCCAGTCCGTCATTCCCTCGACAAAGTCAGTAGTCCGGTGGAGCATATCGGTCGTCACTACCAGGATCTGGTCACCACACGGCAGCTCGGCACAGTCGTCGAGGCAGTTCTCGCGCCCGACTATGCCCATTACCACGTTCAGGAGCTCGCGGTCATCCACTTTTTTTCACTTCCTTACCCCGTTCGCTCTTGTACTCCTTGAATATGTGCTCAATCATCTCCGTCTTCTTCTCCCGTTCGTGCCGGACCTGCACACCCTGCCACTGGAGCAGGGCCTGATCCAGCGCCTCCTTCCCGCAGAGTCCCCGCTTGCCCCGCACCTGGACACCGGCCTCCTTATCGGTCAGGAGAGGAACACCCGCTTCACGAAAGACCGGCATGAGAAGGGGGTCACTCCCGGCGAGCACCGCAGCCCCGACAACAACAGATTTTACCCGCATTTCAGCAAGGTCCTTGACAACGCTCCTGCCCCAGCCATCGATCCGGGTGACAAAGACCACATCTCCCTCATCGATTCCCACATCATCCGCAAGCCTCCGGAGACCGTCTTTTGTCAGCGTATCCATCACCTTCACCGGCAGCACATCACCATCCATAGACAGTTCCGCAAACTGCTTGATCCGCACCAGCCGTTTGACAAGATTCCGGTTATAACGCTCTTCCTTGCGCAGATGTTTTTTTAAATCATGGATGATCTCATCCTTTTTTATGACTTCGGCATCCTTTGCCAGCTCTGCTTCGCGGGTGGAGTTCCCCTTCCGGATGCGCGCCTGCAGGCGGCGGTTCTCGTAATCCTTACTTTTAATCTCTTCCTGCAGTTCGGCGACAAACGCGCGGAGCCGCTTGACCATCCCATCCAGCATCCGCACCCTCTCATCGTGCTTTTCATCAATCCGTACCGGAGGTGCTTCCTTCCGGGGAGCGGGAATGGCACCACCATTCATCTCGATGAGCACATGTTCCAGGGACTGCCCGCGGATCACCCGAGCCCGGACTTCATCGAGATCATGCCCCGGGGGGATCCGCTTCATCAGGCTCTGGAACCTGTGCCGGTACTGGCGATAGGCATCGAGTGCTGCGGAAAGGGCATCCCGCTCGTGATCATTGCCATAAGGAAACGATGAGGTAAGCTCCAGCTTGGTCTCAACACTCACGTCCTGTTTTGGCGTATAGGCAACCGCGCTGAATGCCCGGCGAATCTTCTCCACGGAAAAGGGCATGTCCTGTACATCGGATGCGATGATGAGGGGTTTTCCAACCTTGTAGAGTGCTTCGATCACATCTCCCATATTCATCTGCCGGGAACTCTGGAGATGCATGAGATTCCCGTCGAGATCCAGTGCGGCAAACGCAGTGGTAGTCCCCGGATCGATCCCGACTATAAGGTACCGCGGTTTTCCCGAGAGCGGGCGGAACCGGATCCGTTCCAGCCGTTTGCCGTTGATACGTATCTGAACATCAGCACCACGGTAGGTGGAAACCGGGATCTGATCCCGGGTAGTAAAGACTGAAAATACCACCCGGCTGCAACCGCCAAAAGCCCGGGTCTCTTTCTTTTCATACCTCAGCCCGGCTGCGACAAGTGCCTGCTCGATCTCCCGCCCCTTGAACTGGACCGAACCATGAATCTTACGGACGTACCGATTCTGGCTCCACCCACCCTTTCCCGGTGAGCGGTGGCGGCTTACAATGATCTCGGTCTCATTCTCGAACGCTATGACCTCGGCGCCGGCCCCCAGTGAGGCGACCTGTGCCGTAGTCCGGGCTTCGGCAAAGGGATCGAAGCGGTTGAAACTGATATTGTACCGGGCTGCAACCTTCTGGAGCGTCTCCTTGCGCTCACCACCGGTTACCTGTACGAGCCGTGTCTGGGGAGGTAACCCCTGTAAAAAGAAGTAAAGTTCGTGCTGGTCAGCAGCAATCTCCTGCAGGCTGTCCACGGCAAGGATATCGGGTTGTTCCTCCCGGAGCATGCGGAAGAGCCGGAACAGCGAAACTTCGGATTCGCTCACGATTATCAGGCCCTGCATGCGGACAAGGGCATAGACCGGCCTGCGGGTCCTGGATCTCACCGATCCCTTGATGATATCGATACCAAAGACGCTCAGCCGGTCACGCATTGAATCGCATCCTCACGGTCATACCTGAGTTGGTATTTCCGTTTAAAATACGTGAGGATGTTATCGAGATCCCGGTTGAGGGTAACTTCGGCATTCGGGTGAGCGGTATCTATCCACTGGGGCCAGTCGATGAGCACGCACTTTCCGTCTTCCATGAGGATGTTATATTCAGAGAGATCGGAATGGATCATGCCTTCCTTGTAGGCAATCCGGACATTTTCCAGAATCTCATCGAGCACCAAAGCGGGTGCCTCAAGGATGCAGCGGTTAAGGTTTGCACCCTGGATCAGCGACATTACCACCGTATGCCGGTTCTGGGCTATGGGAAGAGGGACACTGACCTTCGGGTGAAGGGCCACCAGTGCCTTGTATTCCCGTTCCGCAGAGAGCTTCGATGCAACGAGCCAGGGGCAGTGCCCGTCGACCATATACTCCCGGTTGACCCGGGCGGAGTTGAAGGATCGTCCTCCTATGCGGTGGAACTTGATGGCAACCGGCCCGAGACCAAGAGCCTCATAGACTACCGACTCCTTGCCTTCACCCAGCTGCACTCCCAGGGCCGAGATCGTCCCTTTCCGGGTGAGACTTGCAAGGGCAAGCGTGTCATATCCCCCAAAAACAAGGGCATACCCGTCGTAGGGTACCGGGTTGAACCGGACCATTCCCCACTCGATCAGGCGTGCCAGCCGGTAATTCACTTCAGATTCGGCAAACCCGGTGCTGGTTATCAACTGTTCAAGGGGAACCCAGGCATAGCGCGACATCTGGCGTTCAAGCACCGATAGTATCGTCTTTTCGTATTTATGCAGGGTGCGGATATGTTCCGCAGAAACAGCCATAATCGTTACAGTGGTGATGTCCCGGACTATAAAATCACTCCTTACCAGTGCCGATTTATTTATCACAACCTTAAACATCTTTTATCCTCCAGAATAAAACAGGTCAGATAATGCAGTGCAGCAAGTGCCACCGGGATGCGATTGTTTTCCAGCCCTACTCGGGTCTGCAACTCTGCGATCAGCATCTTATTGCCGATATAGAGGCAAAGGCTAAAAAGATGATCCGGGCACACGGTCGGCTCGAACCCGGCGATCACATCGCAGTGCTTCTTTCCGGCAGCCGGATCGACAACGCGCTTCTCTGGTTCTTAAAAAAACTCACGGCACAACGCCGCGACATACGGATAAGTGCCATAACGACAGCAGATGAAACGGACAGACACGGCGGGATTTCGTATGCGAAACGTATCGCAACCGATCTGGATACAGAGTTACTTGAGATGCCGAGGTCTGAAGAACCTGATATATCAATGGAAAACGGTCCGGGAAAAAACCCGGAACTATCGTCTCTGCCATCATCCCCTGCACCCGGTTCCATACGGCTGGACGGGTTTGCCCGACAGCATGGGATAACAAAAATTGCATGGGGACTCTGCCTCGATGAGGCAGCAGGTGTGGTTCTCGGGTACATGGTGCGGGGGGATGCGGATCAACTGGTCAGAAACCGCTCCGGCCAGGACGCACTTCTCCGGATCTGCCCGTTCATATCGATCACTGCCGCGGAAGTCTCCCTGTATGCCGAACTCTGCGGATTTTGCAATGAACAGTTATACAGTCCGTGTCAGAAAGATGGACTGCACAGGGATACGATCACTATGCTTGACGGCTATACAAAGAATCACCCCGCAACAAAATACGCACTCCTGAACCTGGGAGAGAACCTTGCAGGCCTCCCCGGGATTACAGGCCTCATAGGGGCATGTGAACGGTACGGGGCATACCAGCGGTGCTGCTGCAATGATCTCACATCCAATGAGGTGTCGAATGGCGCACGTTAAACGGGGCAGAATCTGGCGGGCCATCAGGAATTCCCCGGGGATCCAGATTTCCATTTATTTCATCGCATTTGCCATGCTCATCGCCCTCTACACGTACATTTTTCATCTGTTTTACCCACTCCTGGAAGACAAATCCATAACCTGGGCCAGTGCCCTTCTGTTTGTCGTCCAGTCCATGACAACGGTGGGGTATGGCGAGATCCTCCCCTTCAGTAATGATCTCACCATGCTCCTGTCGATCCAGATCATCCTCTCGGGGGTGGTCATGATCTTCGTTGTCATCCCGCTTCTCCTCGCCCCGTACCTGACCACACTTCTTGCACCCACACCCCCAAGAAAAACCCCGCATGTACTGTCGGGGCATACCGTGGTAATGGGATACGATGAGCTCACCCGCTCGGTTATTGACAGCCTAACAATATCAGAACACGACATCGTGATCATTGAACAGGACAAGGTAATTGCGCTTGAGATTGCCACGCATTACCGGAAACGCGCCTACGTGATCTGGGGAGATTATAATGATCCCTCAACGTGGGCTGCTGCACATCTTGACAAGGCACAGAATGTGGTCATCTGTAAAGATGAGCGGCAGACTGCCAGCATTGTTCTTGGCATCCGGGAACTGGTAAAAGGAAAGATCATTTCCATTGTGGACAAGCTCTCTTTTGAACGATATCTCCGTTATGCGGGAGCTGATTACGTCCTGTCTCCCAAACATGCAACCGGGAGAATCCTTGCACGACACGCAGTACTCAACCCGAGCGGGGATGCCGAACCGGATATTCCCGGACTGGACCGGATCAATATCAACCTTGAGCACACGGCAGAACAGGAGCTTCGGCTCATCAATATCCCGGTGGTTCTAGGGTGCCGTGCGGTATTCAAGTCCCTTGCCGATCTCCAGCTTTTCGAGCGCTTCGGCATTATTGTCCCATTCCTCTGGAAGGCCGGGAAATTCATTCCCCGGCCGGGTCAGGATCTCATAGTCGACAACACCACATCGCTCTTCCTGTTTGGCAGGGCTGAATCCATTGTTACGGCGATCCGGGAAGAGTTCAATACTGAAGGGTGTTCAGACTCTTTCGCGGTTATTGCAGGATTCGGGGATGTTGGTGCTGGTGCATACCTGGAACTCCATGCATCCGGCGTCTCCTGCATGGTCGTGGATTCGAAACAACAGGCCGTGGAGCAGGTTGTCGGCAATGCCGAGGATGAAGCGGTGTTGAAAAAAGCCCGCATTGAAGAGGCACGGTACTGCATTGTTGCCCTGAATGATGACGACCTGAACATCTTTACTACTCTTATGGCCCGGAATCTCAACCCGGTCATAAGGATCCTTGCCCGGGCCAATGAACCGGCAACCGTTGAAAAACTCTACCGGGCGGGTGCCGATTACGTAGCCCTCCTGCCCATGATCGGGGGACAGACAATAGCAAGGATCATCCTTTCAGGTACTGCCACCATTCTTCTCAACCTGCCAAACGGCGATATTGTGATCCTGAAACATGCCAATAAAACCTATTCAAAACCCTTAAAATGGTTCACCCGGAAGACCGGGGTCCGGATCATCGGTATCGAGAGCCAGAGCCGCTCGATCATCGCCCCGGAGGCAGAAGAGATCATTCTGGAAGGGGATGCAATCATAGCAGTCGGTGATACCGAACAGTTGAAAAAGTTCATTCACCTGGTATAACAAAGAGATATGCGCATGGCAGCAGAGCTTGGGTGCAGGTTGGGGCAGATCGAACAGATGATCCGGTACGCCTACTGGAACAGCGGGTGTAAGGGTATTGTCATTGGCGTAAGTGGCGGGGTCGATTCGGCAGTGGCAGCAGCGTTCTGCTGCCGGGCAATCGGACCTGACAAGGTTCTTGGCCTTTCCCTTCCCTCCGCCATCAGCAACCCGGAAGATTGTAAGGATGCTGCAACACTCTGCGCCCGGCTCGGAATGGAGCATAGAATCATCAGCATTGAACCGATGCTCGAGGGATTCAGAACCATGCCGGGATATACCGGTTCCCGGTACCTGACCGGGAACCTTATGGCACGGACCAGGATGGCGGTTGTCTATTACTATGCCAACAACGACCACCGGCTGGTCTGCGGCACATCCAACCGGAGTGAGTATATGCTCGGTTACTGCACCAAATTCGGTGACAATGCAGCAGACATCCAGCCACTCCTTCACCTGTATAAGGATGATGTCTATGAAGCTGCACGGGAAATCGGCATTCCGGATCCTATCCTGAAAAAAGCACCCTCTGCAGGATTATGGGAAGGCCAGAGCGACGAGAAGGAGATCGGGCTTTCTTATGCCGAGATCAATGCATCCCTTCGGGCTCTTGAACGGCAGGAGTGGAAGGCGGCAACCCCCACGGAAGAGAAGGTCCTTGCTTTGGTAAAAAAGAGCGAGCACAAGCGGCTCTCAGCACCTAATCTTTTAGCAGCTCTTGAAAAATGCCGGGATACTGTTCCGGGTAATTGAGAAACATAAGCATGGCCTCGTTCCCGATACAATTGTAAAGGGGACCCTTACAGAGCCGGTGCATGACAGATCTTTCGTGTACGTCGGGATATCTGACCTCAGGTATCTTCGGGTAATAAGGATTTTTTCGAAGGCTGCCATCACTCATTGCATAATATGCTGCACCATGAAGTGTCTCGTATTCACCGTACTCACTCTCGAATGCGGTTGATACGATATTGGCCATCGCAAGGGTCTTATCAGCGGAAGGATTGATGGAGATATGCCCATAATCCGGGGGAATAATTACGATATCTCCGGCATGGGCTGAGATCATCACTACATCATCCAGCCACCGCGACTGGAGCAGGTACTTCGCCTCACCTTCCTGTACTTCATAGACTTCAGGATACCCAATCCCGGCAGGATTTTTCGGGTGATAATGTCCCTTGGTCTTCACCCACTCTCCGCAGAGCGTACAGGGGGGAATAACCGTGAGATCATAGCGCAGCAGGTGGCTGTGTAACCATTCCCGGTCCGCATCTGACTTTGCCAGATCGCGGTACATAAAATAGAGAGGGGCATTGCCCTCGCATGAAGGATCGGCAAGGACAGGCCGCATCTCCTCAATTGTCCGGACTGAAGGCAAAGGGAGAGTCCCATCCCAACCAAGCATCACTTCTTCTTTCTCACTACAAGTAAATAATACCCGGCGCCAATGCCGATAATTATGATGAGAACGAGCACGGGGAGCATCGCTGCCAGACCACCGGATGCAGGTTGTGGTTCAACCAGAACCGGTACTTTGAAGGTATCTGAAACCTGGCTGTTGTCAAGTGCATCACGGTACCGGATCTCAGCATCCAGCAGATAGGTCCTGGCCCCGGCTTCATCATTGGCATATACCTGGTAACGGGCGGTAACATTTTCCCCGGGTTTTATATCCCCGAGATAAGCGGTATCATCCGAACTGGTAAACGGGTCAACAGCGGTGATCCGGGCCTGTGAATTATAGGCCGTGGTTCCACCGTTATTCCGGTAATCGACGGTTATAATCGTGTCCGACCCCGGGGTGACACGGGCGGGATCTGAGATTACGGAGAACGTTAATTTTCCCCCTATTGGGATGCCCACGGTATCAGATAAGGAGGTGACGATATCCCCGTCACGGTTTTCATAGGTGACCGCTACATCGACCGGATAGCTCTGCTGCCCGGCATCCCCCGATATGGCAACCTTATACCGGCAGGTAATAATCCCGCCTGATGGGAAATCCCCGACAAAAACGCTGCTGTCTGTGGGAATAACCGGGCTCTGGCCACTGCGGAGGATCTTTACCGTCGCTTTCTTCCCGTCTTCAGATCCGATATTTTTTATGGTAAGGTTAAGATATCCGCCACTTCCCACATTCAGGTTTTCCGGTACTGCGTCAAGGACATCAATCTTCACCAGGGGTTTGATCCGGATGGTGATGGGGAAGGTCTCGTTTTTCCGGACATACGTGGACTGGAGGAGGTCGGCAGAAAGCTCATCAGACTGGACGAGGTACGTGTACCCAATCGTTACCGGGAGCTGGTATTCCTCGTCCGAAATATTGGCGGGAATCTTGGCGGAGATCGTTACGGTTTTGGATACCTGCGTGGCAATATCGCCAATATTCTGGGGATCCGTTTTTATTACAACCGGAGTGTTGCCGGATGAAAGTCCAACCAGTACCATCTTTGCCGTTGTCGGAAGATCATCGCGTTCAATGTTCCCGTTGCCCACCCCTGCGGAATACGAATGGGAGAGATCCGGCTGGGCAGTCTCGGTAGCACTGTATCCAACCCACGCGTTCTTCATGGTGCTCATTCCACGGTTCTGCACGATCAGGGTAATGACAACGTCCTGCCCGGGAGAGAATTCATTGGTTCCCGAGATCAGCGCATACATCTTTGGGCTCCCGTCAACATAGGTTGTTACACCCATTGCCGGCATGACACCGATGAGCGACAGCACCAGTACCACAAGAATTACTTTTGAAAATTTCATTGCCGATCCCTTGTTGTTATTATTATAACAACATTTAATATTACAGGATTTAAAGTCATGTTTCAATGAGATCTCCCCCACTCAGCTCTGCAAGAGTTATTGAATGCCTCAAATCACTTGGTTTAACAAAATATGAGGCGCTGGTATATATTGCTCTTTTAAAAGTGGTAAGTGCAACAGCCAGCGAGATCCATGAAATATCCACGGTTCCGCGCGCATCGGTATACCCGGTGCTCGATCAACTCCAGGAGAAGAAACTCGTATCCGTAGCGCGTTCAACCCCGAAACGGTTTGCTGCTCTCTCCCCGGAGGAGGGGGTTGCAATAATGATGAACAGGATCGAATGCGATGCTGCCGATGCCCGCGAGATCCTGTCCTCGATCCACCGTGAACGAATCAGCCATGAACAGAGCAGCGAGGAACTGATATGGAATGTCTATGGCACCGATAACATCCGGAGGAAACTGATCGATATCATAACAACTGCCAGTCATGAAATCCGGATCATCGCCCACCCTCAGATCATTTCACCGGAGATTATCGGGATTCTTGCGGACATGGCAGAACGTGCTGATGTTGAGATTGTCACCCACCAGTGGGAGAGTGGTAACAAGGGAAAACTACGGGTCTATGTCAAGAAGCACCCGGAGATGCCCCGCGAACTTGACCAGGTCAAAGATCTCATGGCCGGTGGCATCTGCATTGTAGATAACCGGCGCGTCCTCGTCATATTGGGAACCGGGAGCGAGGATGCGGTAGCACTTTTTTCAGAATCGGAAGGATTTATCCGCTTCTTTTTACGGTATTACAACCTGATCGTGGACTGGGCAAAAAAGCCGGAATAAACAAATGGTTATTATCTTTTTTAAAAATCCCTGATCTCATCCATCTGACGGATATCCATTAATCCCTTCATTGCCTGCGTCTGGATCCAGCGTCCCCCCTCCCGGATAGCTGCCATCGGGTTGGTCCCGCCAACGGCCGCAATGCCGATATACTGCGGGCTTACAGGAACACCGAGAAGCGACAGGTTCGGCATCCCCACTTCGAGAATACCGGTATAACTGCTGCTCGCAAGTTCATCGAGCACACTCCCGACAAGGGGCTCGGCTTCCATATGGAACTCCCGGATATTTGCAAGAATATTGCCACTCCCCCGCCGCATCACGTTTGTTATCGAAGTGGTCTTCTGGGAGATGAGCACCTGTAACGGATCGATGGTGGTGTGCTCGTAGAGAATTATATGCGTAAAACGGATTGGGGTCCGGTTCTCGATCTCGACTACCCCGCCACCGATCGGGTTTACCGGGATACCCCGCCGTATTAAAAGCCCGTCAAAGGTGATGCTGCACATCGTGCAGATACCGGTCAAACCCTTGGGGATCACAAAATCTGCAACCTTTTCACCGGAAGCATAGAACTTGACCATTCCGCTGACACTGACACCGGTCTTGTTCGCGTCTTTGAGGATGGATATCGCAAAATCGAGATCTTCGTTTTTTATCAATGAAAGGTTGTAAACAACATTTCCCTCACCCGCAACCGGATCGAATGTAACCTGGATGGCAAAATCCTCGATATTATGGTTGACAAACTTCAGCGGGAGGGTCATCATACTAATCTCGGACATAACAATAGAAAAATTGTTCTATAAGAGTAAGGCAATTTATGTATGATGGAACACGATATGCGGGAAAAAGCCAAGAATGCGATGCGACTCATTCTTGAAGCGGCACGATATGAGGTTGAAGAGGTTGATGACCCTCTCGACCTTTCAGCAGTGCGTGACGGCACCTGCCTGCTGGTGCTCTGTTCGAACGACAGCGATCTGATCGGACAGTTCGATAAGACCAATTACAGCCTGATGATCGATGATCACGAGATGAACTGCAAGAAACTGCTCTTCTCAATGGACAAAGCAATCACGACAGAGAACTGCATCCAGTGGGGAGTCGACGAGTTTGTACGGTATACCGGAGAGGCAGTCCTTGCCGATATCCTCGATCGCGAACTGGCACTGGATCTCACACCGGCAAAAGTCAAAAAAGCAGCGGTAACCGCAGCTGCTGCAGCCAAAGAAGAAGAGCCCTCGGGCATTACGATCCCCCACCTCCCGATAAAGATCACCGAGCAGGCAGCTATCCGCACTGCGGGAGTGCAGGGCGTGGCAAAGCTGCGATTCATCCCCCATTTCCTGTTCCACTATACGAGCAGCGGAGAGCAGGTGTACAAAGACCGGCGAATTCCCTTTGATGCGGACGGCTGGGGTGCAATCAATGCCATCAATGGGATAAAGATCGATCTTGACGGGAAAATGGTTGAAGAGACCGAGATACCCGGCGGGGCTGAAGTCTGCGATTCGCATATCCGCAAGGATGAAGCTTCCGAGCGGATCATCACCGAACTGATCGAACGGCTCACCCAGAAAGTCCGGATCAAGCAGGAGAAGGGCGATGCGATCTTCTATGAAGAGAAGATCTTAAAACCCGACCGGAAGAATATCACCATCGATTCCAAGCAGATCTATATACCGGTCTGGCAGATACGGGGCAAGAAGATCGTCGAAGTGAATGCGTTCACCGGCGAACTGCTCTCTGAACCGATGGACGAAGGCTGCGAAGTCTTCTGAGGGAGAGAGAGGGGGTTTAAAACCGGTATGCCCCCCGGATAAAACAAAATTTTTCTCGTTATGATTCACAAAAATCCCACGATCATTGTTCTGGGTGGCGGCCCGGCGGGCAGGATCGCATCTATCCGGCTCGCCTCCGCTGGAAAAGAGGTCCGGCTTATTGAACGCGGGGGGATACGCGGTATCGGGGGCCAGTGCCTCCATTTCGGCTGTATGCCCGTCTGCGCTCTGAATGATGTTGCCCGCACAATACACTCATTCCGCACATTTCAGCGTCTCGGGGTAATGGAAGCATCCCCGGTAATTGATTTTCCCCGGATGCTTGCAGAGATGCACACAATCCAGGCTAAGATCGCCACGGTGCTCGATGCGGAGACAAAATCTGCCGGTGTGGATGTAATCTATGGAAAGAGCGGCCGGCTTGAGGGAAAGACCATCTTTCTGGACGATGAGAAGATCGAGGCGGATTCCGTTATCGCAGCTACCGGATCCAGGCCCCAGATTCCGGAGATACCCGGCATTGATCTGCCGGAAGTGCACACTCCCCATACCCTGTTTAACCTGAAGAAGATCCCGGAGAGACTCACCATCATTGGAGGCGGGGTCATGGCGGCTGAATTTGCCTATATACTCAGCACCTTTGGCAGTAAGGTAACCATCCTGTGCAGGAGCACGTTTCTGAAAGATTTTGATAAACACCTCCATGCCGTTGCTCTCAGGGATCTCATGTCAGCAGATATTCTTGAGAATACACAGGTCCGGTCAATAACCGGGAATTCAGGAATAAAAACGCTGACACTGACAACCGGCAATAAGACCTCACAGCATGAAGCGGATGCCGTGCTGGTGGCCGCAGGGCTCGTTCCGCGTTCCGAAATGCTCAACGGGATTAACAAAGGACCCGGGGGTGAAGTCATTGTCGATGAACACATGCGTACGAGTATTCCGGAGGTATATGCATGCGGGGATGTTACTGGCCCACCCTACCTGACTCCCGTTGCCCGGCACCAGGGAATCGTGGCCGCGGATAACATCCTTGGCATCCCTCGTTCCATGGATTACCGGTTCATCCCGAGATCGATCAACCTCTCCCAGGAACTGGCATATTGTTACCGGGTTACCGGGAATACAGCATCGCTCGCAATCCCGGGGCCGGCCGGGCCGGGTACATTCTGGTCAGTCCCGACAGGTGAGACCGGCCTTGCAAAGATCCTGCTCAACCGTGAGGATGGTACAATCGATGGCGTATGTGCGGCTGGACCCGGCGGGGGTCTCATTACGGGATACATGGCATTTCTCATGAGCCGCCATTTTTCAGTTCATGACTTTGAGGAGTTCATCGAAGTCCATCCCTCTACCGACGGGGTGTACGGGCTGGCAAAATATGCCTCGGGACAGCTCAGGAAGCGAAAAAACACCTGAACTGAACCCTGTTATTATTTCTGTTGCCGTAAAACGGAATTTATCCAAAAAAAAAGAACCATCTTTTTTTTCCGACGCAAATGCTGATGGTATTATTACCCCCGGAATCGCATAATTACGATAAACATCCTTACTGTCGTGGTGCTTTTAAGATGACCAATATCCTCGAAAACGTTCCGTTTGAAATAACCAGGCTCGATAAAATAACCTCGCTCCAGGAGAAAGGTATCACGATCTTTCCTCCCACATTCGACCGTAAGGACACCATTGCTGAGATCAAAACCAGATACGCCGAGATAACGCACGAAAAGAGCGTGGATGGCGTCACAACAGCAGGCAGGGTCTATATTGTCAGGAACCACGGCAAGACCATCTTTGCCGATCTTGGCGACGAGTCCGGCAAGATCCAGCTCTACATCCGTAAGAACGATCTCGGAGAAGAGCAGTTCGAGCTCTTCAACCAGTACATCGAGCGCGGAGACATCATCGGTGTCTCCGGCCATGTCTTCCGGACCAAACTCGGCGAGATTACCATCTGGGTGGACTCCTTTACCCTGCTCTGCAAAGCGGTCTGTTCGCTTCCCGAGAAATTCCACGGGCTCACGGACGTGGAGAAACGGTACCGCCAGCGGTACGTGGATCTCATCACCAATGAGGAGAGCCGCCAGACCTTCCGGGACCGGAGCCGGATTGTTGCCCTGATCCGCCGGTTCCTCGATGACAACGGGTTTTTGGAATTCGAGACCCCCATCCTCCAGCCGGTGTACGGGGGGGCTAACGCCCGTCCGTTCACCACCTTCCACCACTTCCTGGACCAGAAACTCTTCCTGCGGATTGCTCCTGAGCTCTACTTAAAACGTCTCGTAGTGGGGGGATTCGAGAAGGTCTTTGAGATCGCCCGGAACTTCCGGAACGAGGGTGTGGATACCAACCACAACCCCGAGTTCACAATGGTGGAGATCTACTGGGTATACCGGGACTTCCGGGACATGATGGAACTTACCGAGAATATCGTCACCTCCGTCATCCAGTCGATGCACGGGAAACACGAGATCCCGTACGGGGAGATTACCCTGAATTTCGCCAAACCATGGAAGAAGATCACCATGGAAGATTCCGTAAAAGAGTACGCGGGTATCGACATCTTTGCTCACAGTATCGAAGAACTCCGTTCACTGGCACTCCAGCACAAGATTCCGGAATCAGGAAAACTGCAATCCCAGCGGGAGTTCCTCATCGCCTTCTTCGAGGAACTTGTTGAGGGGAAACTGATCCAGCCGACCTTCATCTACGATTACCCGGTGGAGAACTCCCCGCTTGCAAAACGACACCGCACCAAAGAGGGATTCACCGAGCGGTTCGAGTTCTTCATCAACGGTATGGAAGTGGGGAACGGGTTCTCGGAACTCAACGATCCGGTTGACCAGAAGGCCCGGTTCGAGGCGCAGGATGAGAAGCGGAGAATGGGCGATGTGGAAGCCCAGATGATCGATTACGATTTCATCAATGCCCTCGGGTATGGCATGCCGCCAACGGGTGGCGTTGGTATCGGTATCGACCGGCTCGTGATGCTGCTGACGAATAATAACTCCATCAAGGAAGTGATCCTCTTCCCCTCGATGAAGATGATACAGCCCGGCGAGGAAGCCGCAGAAGAGGAAAAACCGGAACCCGGGAACTAGAGTTCCCGGCACAATCTCTTTTTTATCGATTCCTGACGGGATTGCAGATAGTATAAGCAATACCGAAGTATACTGTTTTTATAAACTGCCACTCTCCCGCCGGTTGTATATTCCTGGTACTTGTTTTTTTCACTGCTTTTGCCGGGTGCACTACCGCCCCGGTCTACCAGGGAGTGACTGCACCGGTGAGCATACCTTCCGGTACCGCAGAATGCTCTTCCGGATCTTCGACTCCTCAAAGGCGCACAGCGATGATTCCCGGACGGGCTCGGCATACCCGCTCGGGCCGGGTTCCGGGATTCTCGGGAGGATAGTAGACGGAGAAGGCAGCCCGGCAGGTCTCTCCAGGGACGGCGGGACGAGCCCTGCCGGGGAGAAGGGCATGACAATTGTCTGCGGACGACTGACTCGTTGAGAGCAGGGGGCCCGGATAAAAAGAAAGGAGGGGGTCCCCCCCTGTCATGCTGAGGAGAGGCACCCCCCACCCTTTAATTTGACCGGCCGAAGAATTCCTTCTCTGGCGTGACTCCACACGAAGCCGTGCCCGGGTACCTGCACCCGGAGGGGGGGTGGTACCCTGTCTTTTGTACGACAGGGGGGGAGGGGGACCCCCCCACGTTTTTTGGAGAGGGGGTGGGGTATCCCCCCCTCACTTTTTGGACAGGGTACCACCCCCCTCCGGATTTTTGGTTTGAGGATGGGTGTGCCGTCGTGACTCCATCAGAAGCAGAGGTCGGGGGCATGCAACCGGAGGGGGGTGGTACCCTGTATTTCGTACGACAGGGGGGGAGGGGGTCCCCCCCTCTTGTTTTGGAGCGGGGGGTAGGGGTACCCCCTCTCTTGCGGAGGACAGGCCCCCACCCCCCATCTGGAGAATCAGATCACGTGGTCTCACATACCTTGCCCCTGACCAGCGAGAAGAAGACTCCTATGATACAGAATATGGCAAAGAGAATGAACCCGATATGGAGGCTGGTCTGGAACTGGGCGTAATACGCGGGGGTTATCTCCACGGGGCCGATTATTATGGCAAAGAGCAGCATTGCAACGCCCATTGATAACATCTGTCCCAACAAGCGCATAGTACCGACCATACCGGATGCGACCCCGTAATACCGTTTCTCAACCGAGCTCATGATTGCGTTCGTATTCGGCGACGAGAAGAGGCCGAACCCGGCCCCGAGTACGACAAGGCAGAAGACAAGATACCACAGGGAGGCGGTTGCGGTGAAGAAGATCAGGAGAATCAGGCCTGCCGCGGTGAGGGCCATGCCCACCGATGCAACCACTGCCGGTTCAATGCGATCCGAGAGTTTTCCGGCGATAGGGGAGACAATCGCCTGCATGGCCGGCTGCACGATCAGGATCAGCCCGGCATATTCGGGAGTAAAACCTTTCGTGTACTGGAGATCGAGGCTCAAGAGGAACGTGACGGCAAAGGTTGCACTGTAGTTGATCAGGGCCGCAAGGTTGGAGAACGCAAATGCCCGGTTCCCGGTGAAGAGTTTCATATCGAGGACCGGAAACGCGGTCCTCTGTTCGTAGAGGACAAAGATGATCCCCGCTACTGCCCCGACTAAAAGGAGGGTATATCCGGCACCTTCTGTTGCAACCGAGAGTCCGTACATGATGGCAACGATTGCAATCCCATAGATAACCGATCCTGTCAGGTCGAAGCGCTCTCCTTTGCATTCAGCCCAGTCGCCTTTCAGCTTCCAGGTGACCAGGAGAATACAGGCAATCCCGATGGGGACATTCACAAAAAAGATGCTCCGCCAGCCGAAGTACTGGGTCAGGAGACCTCCGAGGAACGGACCCATCGAGAGGCCGAAGTATACCGATGTTATGTAGATACCCAGCGCTTTTCCCCGCTCGCCCGGGGGAAAGACCGAACTGAGAATCGCCACCGTGGTCCCGAAGATCATCCCGCTGCCTAGACCCTGGATCACCCGGATAACGATCATCATGTTTGTCGATGGGACCACGGTCATGGCAAGTGATGCTGCGGCAAAGATAGCGATACCGTAGAGGAAAATCTTTTTCCTCCCGTAAATATCTGAAATCTTACCGAACGGGACTAAGAAGAGGGCTGCTGCAAGGAGATATGCGGTCGCGATCCACGAGAGGGCGATGACGTCCATGTGGAACTCGGACGCAATCGTGGGGAGCGCGATATTGACCGCTGCCCCGTCAAACGGGGTGAGGAATCCTGCGAGAACTGCGATGAGGAGAACGATTCCCTTTTCTGTCCCGGAGAAGGTTTGTGGCGGATTTCCGGAGTGAACCGGGGACTTCAGATCCGGGCTGCCCGCACCAGGTTTGGCAGACAAGGGAAGGGATGCCATCTTTGTGAGGTTTGACCCTTCATAGGGATTAGTATTCCGGTACCAGGGATCAAAAAGATACTCAGCGACATTAACACTGGTCTTATCTGCTGACCCTTACCAAGTTCGGAAGATAGATGATAACCATCCTGTAACCCTCAGTTTTTTCATATTCACCATCCCTATAACCCATTATGTCTTCAGAAGCAGAAGCTGTAAAGACCGTTGCCGGGCTCATGGCTCTGGCAGCACGAACCGCACCGAAAGCCGTAGGTCTTGATTCGATCGTCATTGAGATTGTCACGGGCAAAGACCAGGTGAAGATCGGCGAGAAGATGATCAAGATCGCTGCCGAGACCGGTATGGACTTCTTCCGGGTCAATGGCGAGCAGGTAAAGATCAGCGATGCCATGATCCTTATCGGAGTTGCCGGGGAGAAGGCTCTCGGTCTGAACTGCGGGGGATGCGGGTTTGCCAGCTGCAAGGAGATGGTAAAAGCCGGTGTGGCAGCAAAAACAAATAAAACCGATTACAAGGGTCCGAACTGTATCTTCAAGGTCACCGATCTGGGGATTGCCGTTGGGTCAACCGTTAAAACCGCGAGCATCCACAATGTGGACAACCGCATCATGTATTCCGCCGGTGTTGCGGCTATGAAACTCGGAATTATCAAAGGATGCAGCATGGTATACGGGATCCCCCTGAAAGCCTCCGGGCAAAACATCTACTTTGCGGCTCCCATGGAGCATTAAACCAATCCCGGGCGTATGACAGGAAAGGCCGGCACAGGAACTAACAGAGGGGATCTTCCATGGGGATTCCCCGGATCTCTGTCTGATGTCACACCACTATTCGAGATAGGCCCCAAATAGTAAAAAAAGAAGAACCAACGGAGCCAGGATACGGGATTTTCTCCCCACCGGTTCCCGTTATTTCCCGCGGGGAACGGGATCCTTTTGTTCGTCGCCGGTTTCCCGGCCATTTCCGCCAGCCATCGTGCATCCTTCGGGCACGTAATACCGCTTCCCGCCACTCAGGGCTTTTCCGCAGAAGTCCCGGCAGGTGGCCGGCCGGGTCTCGTAGATCGCACAACCCCACGTCGTGATTCCGGTCCCGTCAGGCGCATCTTCGTGCAGGTGCCGGCAGGGAGAATCAGCAAGGAAATAACCGCCTTCTTCCTTAAGCCCGCGTTCGCGGAGGTAATGCAGCTGGTGGGGTTTGCACTGCCAGACCTGGATGAGGGGGAGCAAGCGGCAGCATTCACCGCAGCGGCTGCAGGTGCCGGTTGCCGGGACAGATAAGGACGGTTTCATAGCAGTATCTCATTGTACCGGGCCGGCACAAAAAGAGGTGGGATCGGACAGATTATCCGGCCTTTTAATCACCCTGTCCAAGGCTGTTCCGGAGACAGGGATCGAAAGTCGTTGAAAACAAGGAGGGAGTTACTCGCAGACCGGCACCAGCTTTCCTTTCAGGTTCTTCTCGGGATCCATCTGCATCATCTCCACGACATTATGTGCCATCCCTTTTACTTTCTGGATCACGATCGGATCGTTCCTTAAAAATTCCATATCGGTAACCGTGTTGAACTGCGCCCCGTGGATGCGGTACGCAATGCCAAATGGCGCCAGGACAAATCCCATCTGCTGGAAGTACAGGTAGATGTCCATCGCGGTCTTGGTAGCACCATTCCCCTCAACAGATTCCGGGATTGTGCCGTAAGGGGTAGATGGGGATCCCTGCAGGTCACTTGTGATAGGGTTCGCCCCGGATGATTCGGAACGACCGGTACACCTGTTCAATGAGGAGGAGCCGGGCCAGGGGGTGGGTGAAAGTCATCCGGGAGAGAGAGAGACGAAGATCGCTCCGGGTAAGAACAGCCGGTGAGATCCCAAGATCCCCCCCGATAACAAACACCAGCGAGTTCCGCCCGGATAGTTCCCATTCATGAAACGAGGCCGCCATCTCCTCACTCGACCAATTTTGCCCTTTCACATCAAGAGCAATGACCAGAGAGCCTTCAGGAATGGAAGATAGGATCCGTTCCCCTTCTTTTTCCTTTGCTGCCGCTTCAATAGCAGGTGAAGCGGACAGGGGACGTTTCTCCTCCGAAAGTTCGATAATCTGCACCTTCGCGTACGGGCGCAGTCGCTTTTCGTATTCGAAAATACCCTCCTGCAGGTATTTTTCCTTAATCTTTCCTACAGCAATAATCCGGATCTGCATGGTTTACCCTGCAATGAAGTTAAACAATTGAACATACGGCGCGCTAAAAAGATAAAAAGAAGGGGGGTGGAAGTAACTTACCTATGGATTACTTTTGGAGTCTTTTGTATCGATATTTTGGCGAGATAAGACTTCTATGAGCACTTCTTTCATCATATTTTTCATGAGTTCCCGGCCCTCATCTGATGACATGTAGTCTTTGAACAGCTCTTTAAACTGTCCCATATCGTGGTGATTATCGACGAAAGATAATAAAGCTTGCGTGATGCAGTCAGAGACCGTAGAGAACTTCTTTTCCTCGTACACGAGTTTATTGACCTTCTCATAGATATTGGGGGGCATTTTATAGGATATTGCAACGCGTTCCCC
>JANYKQ010000017.1 GCA_025358115.1 Methanomicrobiales archaeon
GACACCCCAGCCGGTCTCGGTCCAGATGGCCGGGCAGATCAACGGCTCCTGGCTCGTGAGGTACAAAGATCTCCCCCACGTCGGGAACACGAAAGCACCGGTCCAGTACGGCGAGACCGCGGTGTACTTCCTCAGCACGAACGAGTCGCCGCTTAAAAATTCATAATTTTTTGCTCTGTAAAAATCCACAATTACCATGATTGGGGCTGGTGTTTCCATGCCCTTAAAGAGCGAGTGCGAAGGCCGTCGAAATTGAAAAATTTTCCTAAATTTTAAAAATCTTTCACAACCTTTGGCTGTCTCCAAAAGGGAGACCCTGGACGTAAGAGTCCGGGGGCTTTTGAGAAAATCTCAACAGAGATTTGGGGACTCGCCCCGCGGCGTCTTCAAACATTATTGAGAGATGTTCATAGTTTTTAATAGTAATTTATCAGTAATTCGTCGTAGTGTCGCGATAATCCTGTTGGCTAAAAAGCCATGGCCGAAATTACCTCCCTTCCTACCCCTCCATCAAAACCCCGGTCTTCTCCCTCCCCCTATAAATCCCCGCCGGCAGCACCAAATCCACCGCAACCCCTACCAAGAACACTGCCCCATTGGAAGCCGGCATGAGCGAATACATCCGCGGAACCATCGAAAGGCTGCCAATGAAAAAATAACATGCAAAGCCGGCCGTGAAGAGTGAAACGATCAGATAGCACGCAACAATGCGTCTGATCCCGGTCTTTTGCCCCGCAAGCCCGGGGAAAAGGAACAGGGGGATGAAGGCCGCCACGGGAGCAGCAACGAGAGCGGAGATTGCAAGGACACTCCCCGCGTTGGAGGTCATCTGCGAGCAGATGCCGAGCAGGATGGCGGCGACCGGCGCCGCGGCCCGGAGGAACCGGTCCGGGTGCTGACGAGATAAAACACTGCGAGATCGGTCGGGCCCAGGATCACGATGATTCCCAAGATCGCAAGCAACGCAAGAGAAGACGGGATCTGTTCAGCCAGATATTCCTGTTCCGGGCGTGGTCAGCGCTGTTCCTTAATATTATCGAAGGGTTTGGATTTTTCCGGGATTTGCCCAACCACAGTTCCCCCGTTATACCTCGCTCAGAGATGAGTTGTGCATTCTTCCAGGAACTCCCGGCTGGACATCACCCGTACTCTTCCCGGCCCGATCGACCGGTACCTTTCCTCGGCCAGAACATCCGGCCATTCCTTTCCGATCCCCCGGGTCAGGTCACCGATAATCGTGACACGGGCACCCCAGGCGACCCAGCCCTCCATCGCGTACCGGTTGCAGAAATCCGCCGCAACACCGAAGAGCGTGACCTCGGGCGCTGCACTGGTGCCCCCGTGGATGATGCCTCGAAGGTATTCGTCACGCGGAACCCCGTTTCGGGTGTCATGGGGATTCTCAACGAAACGGTACAGGTTTTCATACGCCGCCATCCGTACTGGCTCACGGATACGGGCACCGGACCCGTTCCGCTCCAGCCACATGCTGAACCGGTTCTTCATCAGGTACCGGAGATTGGGAAGGCCGGCAACATCCACGGCCAGTTCCCAGTCCCATGTCCCGTACTCGCAGTGGATCGGGAACAGCCGGCTCTCTTCCGAATGCGAATATTCCTCGGAGAAGTGCGTGTCCATGACTGTGAACGTATGATTGAAGAGGCCGGATTCTGCTGCGTCACGTAAGAACGCATTGGCGGGCCCGATGATCCCGTGGGCACCGGGGATCGAGAGCCTGCCATCCGGTTGGAGGAAACCGTTTTGCATATCGCCAATGTCGAGGATGCGGACCGGGTTCATAGAAGATCATCAGTGGTGTTGGCGAAGATACTATTTAGGAGTAGCAACCGGGACTGCGGAGCCGCCAACGAAAATGAACCGTGCCGATGCAGGTACACGTCATTTCAGTAATGTCTTATGAGCTTTGTCAAATTATAACGCTGCCGGATTTTCCGACAGGTCGTGAGCAGTGGACGTGGCAGGATCGAAGTGGGAAGCCATGGATGAGGAGATCGCGGGAATGTGTTAAAACTTAGGCACAGTACCGGACGGATTTCGTTTTGGTCTTTGTTTTGACTTATTGAGGAGACGGAGGATGTGAAGTACCCGGATACGAGATGTTGGGATGTGTTTTGAAACGAGAGGTGTTTAGGTGTGAGGGGTCGTGCAAAAATTCGGTCGTGTCACAAGATCGGCTAAGATCCCACTGATAGCAAAGATACCTAAGCGTTCAATGATATCAATCTTATCGAAAATGGATTCCGTCAAACACAACAACGAAACCAGATAAGTAGCCGCCGCGGGGGCGTCCCTTCGG
>JANYKQ010000084.1 GCA_025358115.1 Methanomicrobiales archaeon
ATGAGGGCCAGTCCTTTGCCGTAGTCACGGATACTCTGCTTCGAAATCAGTACCATAGAATTTCACCGAGATATTCTCATATGCAAACGCTTCGCGTACCATGTCTTCCTGGATTGAACTCTGGACCGTGGCAATAACCACGGGTCTGCCGGTAGCAGAGCGGCCTTTCACCCACGTGACAAAGCCCGTCCAGTTATTGCAGGGTGCCTTGTTTCCGACAACGAGCCCGGAACCCCCGGTATTGATTGACTGGATGATGGATGACGGGTTGTTAAGACCGATCTGCTGTTCTGCCGGGACCGATCCCACAAAGGCACCGTCAAGGGCCTTCTGGCCGATCGTGGTCATGATGCCCCCTCCGGACTGACCGGGAATGAGGTTGACATGGGCAAACGTTTTCCCCTGCACAAACATCGTGCAGGAGACCGGGCGGGAGGCTTCCGGATCATCAGGGACAAGGCAGAAGCCGTACCGGTCACAGAAATATGCAGAATCCTTGACCATGACGTAGAGGGGGGCATAATTATCGGTTGATGGGATATAGCCAAGCCTGAGATTCGGCACGTTCATGTCCGCCACGGGAACCGATGAATTCGTCAGGTACTGCGCCCCCTGGCGTGCAACGGCAGGGTTCATCATAGACAGGGGATTGTACGTACTGTTCGGTGTCTTACCGATAACGCTCTGTACAATACCGGATTCGGGGGGATCTGCACTCGCCGTGAAGACAATGTTGGCAAAGGCGTGCTTCTCGACATCCAGCGGCTGAAGCGACCCCACAGGTGTGAGGATTGGGTTCTTTCCATAGACCCAGGCAGCGGTGATATTCTCTGCCAGTGCCGGGTCCTCCCGGGTACGGTTTATCGCTGCCGTGGTGAGAGCGGAGAAGAGGGCGGAGGTATTCGGGTTGTTTTTTATGAAATCGTTCCGCAGTACCATTACATTGATAGCCAGGTCATTCCATTTTCCCGGGGGAGGGAGATCGGATGGGACCGCGATACATTTTCCAATGCCGGAGAGCTCGGCATTCGAGACCACCGGTTCCCAGATCAGGAACGCATCGATCTGGCCGGTATTGAGCAGCTGGCCCATTGAGCCGGTGGATGCATACAAAAGATATACGGACGGGCGATTATCGATGGGTTGGATAAGCCCGGGCACTGTGCTGTAAGAGAGCAGAAGGATCAGGGATACCAGAATACATCCCACAATGATGAGCCACTGGAACGGCGTGAGTCGCTGCATGAATGGATCGCTATCGGATGTGTATGAGCTCCGGATATATATGATGACGGTTTTCTCATCGCACAGCGGGGAGAGGTGGACAGTATTATTCAACCCCCCTGCGTCATTTCATTATTCTTATTATCTTTCCAGCCCCAGTTTTTACCAGCATGAAAGTCCCGCTCACCGAACTCGAAGACCGGCTGAAGCGTTTCCGGGCCCGCATGGACAGCACTCGTCCGGGCTGGGAACTTGCAGCGATTGTCGGCAAGATCCCCCTCTACTATTTCACCGGCACCATGCAGGACGGGCTCCTGCTCATCCCGCAGGATGGCGAAGCAGTCTTCTGGGTCCGGCAGAGTTTCGAGCGGGCAAAGATCGAATCCCTCTTTCCCCATTTACGGGAGATGAAGAGCTACCGGGACGTGACAGCGGGCATGGGCAGTCTTCCCTCTGCCGCCTATCTCGAAACCGACCAGATGACAATTGCCCAGCTCCAGCGGCTGCAGAAGTACCTGCCATTTAAAGAAGTGAAGTCAGTCGATGAACAGGTTTCAGCAGTCAGGGCAGTGAAGAGCCGGTATGAACTTTCCTTAATGGAACATGCCGGGAAGATCCACCGCCACGTGCTCGAAGACTGTATTCCCGGGATGCTCGCGGAAGGGATAGACGAAGTAGGTCTCACCTGCGATCTCTATTCACTCATGGTGAAAGAAGGTCACCAGGGAATTATCCGCTTCGGGATGTTCAACGAGATGCTGCTCGGGCAGATCGGGTTTGGCACCAGCTCCATCTCCCCCACCTGCGTTAATACGCCCGGCGGCATCTTTGGCATGCACCCCTCAGTCCCGCTGATGGGCTGCCGGGAACGGAAACTGAAGAAGGGGGATCTGGTCGTAGTCGATATCGGGTGCGGGTACAAGGGATACCAGACCGACAAGACCATGAGCTACATGTTCGGAAAGCCGATCCCTGATGTAGCGATACGGGAGCACTATCGCTGTGTGGAAATCCAGGACCAGCTTGCAGCGCTCCTCAAACCGGGTGCCATCCCGTCAGAGATTTACACGACCGTCATGGAGGGACTTGAGCCGGAATTCTTAACCAACTTCATGGGATTCGGGAAGCACAAGGTAAAATTCCTCGGCCACGGTATCGGCCTCTGGATTGATGAGACCCCGGTCATTGCGCAGGGTTTCGACGAGCCCTTACAGGAAGGAATGGTCTTTGCGCTTGAACCCAAGAAAGGAATCCCGCATGTCGGGCTTGTGGGGATTGAGAACACGTTTATCGTGACCCCGCACGGTGGCCGGTCGATCACCGGCAAGAGTAAGGGACTCACTGAGGTATACTAAAAAAAACATAAGCCCTGGAACGCGACATACTCGCATAGCTGCCTGCTGTAAACAAGAAGGGGGGGGCCGGACAACAGGCCACTAATCATCTCCTGACAGGTTGATTTCTAAAAATGGTCTTAAAATGCCTTATTCCTCCACGATCTCTGCATCCTGTTTACTAAACAGATGATCAACGCCAAGCGCTACATTGATCCAGCGGAGTTCTTCGGACATCTGGAGGATAAGGAGAAAGAGCAGGGTGAACGGGACTGCAAAGAGCATCCCGACAAGCCCCAGCAGCCAGCCCCAGAAGATCACCGAGATGAGCACGATGAGCGCCGGCATCTCGAATTTCCGGGCAGTGAGATAGGACAGGACAGGGTTCTCTACAATCAGGTTGAGGACGCAGATTGCTACAATGACGGCGACTGCCCCGGGAACGCCAAACTGGAGCCAGGCAAAGAAGAGAGCCGGCACCGCAGCGATAAGAAGCCCGAAATACGGTATATAACCGAGCAGGAATGTAAGAACGCCCCACAGGATCGCTCCATGGACCCCCATGAGACCGAGGAAACCCCCGAATAACACCCCGTGGATGAAATTTGTCTCAGTCCGCACGACAATAAAATCAGTGACATAGCCGGTCATGCGGGAGAGATTATTGAGGGTATGCGATTCTTTTCCCATATGCCCTAAGAGATGCGAGGCCATACCGGGTGCTGCAAGGAGCATAAAGAATGTCAGCACTCCCACAAAGAACAGGAACATGACGGCGTCCATGATGCTCATGGCACTGCTGATCCCAATAGAGGAGAGCATCCCCAGATCCAGCGCAGGGGGATTACTGACAAGGGACGATAAGCCAAAGGGTGCAAGCAGGACCGCGATATCGCCAAGACGGGTATTGAGATCCTGCTGATACTCCGGGAGGTCCGAGATCACGGTATTGATCGACAGGGCAGTCAGGCCGATAAAACCGAGGATGACGATACCTGCGACAAGCGTGATGACGAGTGTTGCAGAGAGATCAGAGAGACCTTTTTGCTTCAGCCAGAACAGTGACGGTGATGCCAGCATGGTAATGATGATAGCCATCAGGAAGATCGAAACCAGATATGCCGTCTCCTTCACCGCGATAATGATGATAAATATTAGCGCTATCATGAGAAGAGAGCGCTCAACATGTGACATTTCGGTAGAACCCATGAAAAATTCCACCTCTGTTATAGATTTTAAAAACTATCTGTAAGTTATAACCATACGTTTTTTGTGTTCATGATGATGCAAGGAACCAACACTGATATTCAGACAATGATGGTCCTGGATTAGGGGGGATTTCCGGCAGATACTCACATGATCCCAGTGATGCAGTCCATCGGGAGTTTGTTATGAATTCTGCACAGAGGATCATTTACCTCCCATTGGTTTCATCCATTCGCTATCGTTATTCCATCCGGATTCCGGAAACACACCGATGAATGGATAATCGGTCTCCCGGTTTCCTGCAGCCAACAGGATCAGTCTCAACAGGTTCAGAATCGGTTTCCTCTCCGATCCTTTTCGTGAAATAAACCCAAAGTCATCACCCCGGTATGCCTTGTTTTTTTGCATTGACGCAGTCATTTTCTAAAAAAAAGATAAACGAGAGGGAGATTCCCACTGAACGCAGGGAATTGAGCAATTCGATCCCGTCATTCCCGGTAAATCATAATCAGATACGATCACATCTGCATGGTTGCGGGGAAGCCATGCAAGGGCCACCTCTCCTGAATATGCAGGAAATACCGAAAACTGCCCATATTTTTCAAAAATATGGGACAGTAACGGGCACATTTTCGGGTCTGCATCGACATACAACACCGTTATCATACATGATCTTCGGTTTTACCCTGTCCTTTTCTCGCTTTGAGCCACCCGTCGAGACTACCTACCAGGGACAGCACCGCAGGCATGATGAAGATCGCACCGATCAGGGAGAATCCGACGGCAATAAGCGTAGAGATGCCAAAGTTACTCAGGATGGGGAATGTCGCCATGCAGAGTGCAGAGAACCCGATAAATGTTGCAAGACCCGAGACCGTGATGGCGGTACCGATCTTATTGACACTCTCCTGGATGGCGGCAATCGGATCGTGCAACCGCTCCTCCTCTTCTGCATACCGCTCCATGACAAGGATGGTGTATTCTGCTGCTACACCAATCGTCATCGATCCCAGGGTTGCCGTGAGCGGGTTATACGTGAGGCCGATGAGAGACATCATGACTGCATTCCAGCCCACTACAAAGATGATTGGGATAATCGGGGAGACAGCGTGGAGGTGCCGGTAGACCAGGATCAGGAATACGAAGACAAAGATGAACCCGAGGATAGTCATCGTATCCTTCGATTCTGACATTGCCCTCAAGAGAGTGGTCGTCACTTCGAAGTTCCCGGCCGGCTCAATCGAGATACCGACAGGGGGCTGGAGGAATGCAATATCCTTTTTAATCTGCTCTTTTAAGCTGTTCTGCTGGTTTATCGAGATTTTAATGGTACTGAACCGTATGATCCCGCACATCGGGTCACTCAGGACTGACTTCCGTGTATCCTCCGGGATCTTCATCAGAACGGCATCGAGACCGGCCTGGGTCTCGGGCATCACGCCACCATTATACTGGAGGATAACCGATGCGATACTTGTCGCACCGGTTATTTCCGTATGGTGCGACAGCTCGTAGTCCTGGAAATTCTTAAGCCATATCACCGTATCGAGATCCGTGACGCGTGAGCCCTGGATCAGCAGGTCAGCGGTACTGGTTGCCCCGATAACCCGGGTGACCTTGTCCATATTGATCTTGGCCGGCATATCCGAGGGAACGAATGCGTTCTCATTCGAGTCGACCGGTATGGTCGCATCGATCTGGAAACCGATCAGGGCGATAAGACCCGCGAGGAGCAGGACCGGAATGGGATTCCTTGCGATCTTTACCGAGGTGTTCGTCAGGAACTCGCCATAGGAGAAACCCTTCTTTGTCTTTTTTACCCGGTTCTTCGGGTTGTCGATGATGCTATCGCATGCATCCGTCCCCACAGCATAACACTCGCCGGTCTGGTTCGGTTTGGGCTGGTAATTCACCAGGAGGGCGATGGTGGGCATGCCGATACAGGAGATCCAGAAACAGGTGTTGATACCAATAATGGAGACTACCCCAAACGAACGGATCATCGGGACGGTCGAGACGTACATGGCCAGAAAACCCATGGATGTCGCTAGCATCGCGTACATGACCGCAGGGCCGGTGCGGGTCACGGTGACAAAAACCGCATCATTGAGGGATCCCTTCCTCACTTCTTCATCGAACCGGGCATGGAACTGGATCGCGTAATCGATCCCAAGACCGATCAGGACCGGGAAGGCCCCGATCACCGCCATGTTAAGACTTATCCCGAAAAGTCCCATCAGGCCAAGCGAGGTCACCAGGCCAATCGCAACGAGAAGGACCGGCATGAACCGGTGGCGAACATAGGAGAAGAGGATACCCATCGTGATGATCATCAGGACCAGGGCGCCTCCGATAAGAACGCCCATGTTGCTGGTAAGTCCAGAACTCATCTGCTGCTGAAACGCCGGGGAACCGGAGATCTCAACTTTTACTCCGGGGGGAGGGGATGTCGAGGTAACAACTGATCCCATATTCTCCAGGACAGACTTCTGGACCTTCTCGGACAATCCCGGCGTGAGTTTGAGCTGGACAAGGGTCAGCACATTGGAGGGATAGAGCAGGTTGCGGGTGCTCTCGGGAAGGGAATTGACAATGCGCTCCGTGTCAGCCCTTGAAGTGGGGAGGGTCCCCCCATTGTACGCCCGCAATACATCGGTGATACTCTGTACGCTCTTGATATTCTGCTGCTGCCGCAGGTTTATCTCAAGATTATCAACATAGGAAAGGACTTCCGGGCTGAGCGGGTCACCGGCCTCAATGATGAAGATGATCGTATCCGATTTGAAATCCTCGTTATATTTTACTTCAATAGCTCCGGCGGGGGAATTCTTGTCAACATAGGTCTCCCACCCCGTCTGCATGCTGAGCGTGGTCATACCATAGATGCCGATGAAGAACAGGGCAAGAACCAGGGCAGCAACCAGTTTCGGTCGCTTGATAATTGTATTTGCAATTCCTTCAAAGATCTTTTGAATCATAGAGACCCTCACTGGCTCCTCTTTTTTGACCGGTAGACCAGGATTATGATGCAGATTACAATTCCCGCCATAACACATCCAACAAGTGCGGGTAATCCACCAGGCATACCTGAAGTGCCGGGAACTGCCGGCATAACCTCAATCTGTATCGGAAGAGTATCTGATTCCTGGCTGTTGCCAAGTGCATCACGGTACCGTATGTTACTGTCAAAAGAATATACCATCGCTTCAGAATCAGAATCTGCCAGTATCTCGTACCGGGCACTTGCAGTCTTGCCGGGCTCTACATCGCCGAGGAACGCATTATTATCAGTAATACTTACCGGTTTGTGAGGAGTGATCCGCGCCTCCGCCACCACAAGTGTCTGCCGGGAATATTTCTTTTGCATCATCCCCCCTTGGGGCAAGTATTCTCATTGATGGAGTATATTATGGAACTACCCCGGGAAACATGACAGGCATTTCTGCCGGAAACCACATCGTGAGACTTACCTTGAGTGGGTACTATGATTACGAGGGGACCACATACGTTGTTCCCGGCCAGGTAACGAATGTATTCGGGACACTGCCCCCTTTGAGTGGAGTGGCCCCCATCTATCAGGCCGTAATCTCTGCCCCGGTAACCAGTACCGCACCCGCAATAACCGTGCAGCCCACTCAGAACTCATCCGGAGGAATATTTGAGAACCCGGCAGTGATCGCTGGAATAATCGGGATCGTTACTGCATGCATAGGTGCGGTGCAACGATCTTCACGTATATCTCGAAAACGAAAAAGGAATGAAAACCCCGTTCATCTTATGCTGGATGGAACCGGACAACCCGTAATATGTGAAAAGGCATCACTTGAGTAAAAACCTCACTCTGCCATATCTCATGATTACGGATGACGACCCTTTTTGGAAATACACCGATTGCAAAAAAGAGAATATTTCTTTATCCCGGTCAGGGCATCAGATGCGCTCTTACAAAATGTGACCGGATCGATAGCGGGATACGGTTCCTTTGCTTTTTACCACATCTTTCCCGGTTTGCCCATGTTACCGGCCACGGTTTTAAATTTTTTTCCCATTAGTACGGATAAAAGACAAAGAATGCCAGACAAAGGGCAAACAACGCCCAGCAGGCTGGAGGGATTACCCGTATCCTGCCGCGGACAATGGCAAATACCGGCCAGAGAACAAACCCTGCACAGAGACCAACACCAATATTGTAGGTGAAGCTCATCATCGCGATGACCGTAAAGGATGGGATCACCTCTGCGTAATCGGAAAAGTCAAGACGGGTGATGGGCTCTAACATCATCAGCCCGACAATGATGAGGGCCGGGCCGGTTGCAAATGTCGGGATGGCAGAGAAGAGCGGGGAAAAGAAGAGGGCAATGAGAAAGAGCCCCCCCACAACGATCGCTACAAGACCTGTCCGTCCTCCCTGTTCAATTCCACCGGCAGATTCTATGAATGCCCCGTTGGTAGTGGTGCCCAGGAGAGCGCCGGCTGTTGTCGCCAGTGCATCGGCAAGAAACGGGCGCTCTACCTGGGGCAGGTTGCCGCTGCTGTCAAGAAAACCAGCCCGTGCACTCAGGCCGATCAGCGTCCCCATGGTATCCAGGAACGCCATGGTAAAGAGGGTCAGGACAACGGAGAACATCCCCCAGGTAAAGACTCCCGCAAGATCGAGCTGGAGAAAAGTCGGGGTGATGTCGGGCGGCATCGACACAATTGCAGTGGGGACCGGTGCGATCCCGGTCGCGAATGCGAAGACAGCCGTTGCAAGGATACCCAGCAGGATCGCTGCCGGAACTTTCCTTACCAGCAGGATCCCAATCAGCAGAAAACCGAAGATCGCCAGTAAAACGGCTGGGCTGTGGAGATCCCCAATCTCTACCGGTACGCTGCCACTACCAATCTGGACGATACCGGATTCTATGAACCCGAGAAATGCCAGAAAAAGACCAATCCCAACCGCAAAACTGTACTTCAGGGATGTTGGAACAGCCTCGCTCATGATGGAGCGCCAGCCACTCAGGGTGAGGAGGGACAACAGGACGCCGCTGATGAAAACCGCCCCGAGTGCTGTCTGCCACGGAAAGTGAAGGACCCCGACAACCGTGTAAGCGACAAAGGCGTTCTCCCCCATGTAGGATGCAATCGCGAACGGGCGGTTGGCATACGCCCCCATGATGACACAACCAAAGGCTGCCGACAGGATGGTTGCAGCCATGCAGGCTTCGTAGGGAATCCCCGCGGCTTTCAGAATGGCCGGGTTGACGATGATGATATAGGCAATCGCCATAAAGGTGACAAGACCCGCAAGGATCTCCTGCCGGAATGTTGTACCGTGTTCAGGAAGCCGGAAGAACCTGCTGATCTGTTGTGCAACCATAATCTGTACGGAGCTGTTGAGCGGGAGTGCCTTTACCTTTTTTGATATCCACGCGAAAAACGAAAAAAGAGATTATATCTTTACCTGTGACAGAGCATCGTACGCGATCTTACGGTAGGTCACCGGATCGATAGTTGGATACTGTTCCTTTGCCTTCACGACATCCCGTCCGGTACCCTCGGCAAAAGCCTCGATCCGGTCCAGCGTGCGCTCAGCCGTGTCGAGCACCCAGAGATCCCGGGTCTCCTTGTCCACGATATTGATCGATTCCACGCGAATGGAGATCATGGGTGCGCTGGCCTCATCCTTCCGGTACAGGCTTGGCTTGCCTATGACCGCGACAAAAGCCGGTGTCTCGATCTTTGCCAGCTGCTGCATTGCTTCAGGCTGGTAACTGCCGGCCATGATAAAGAAGGTCCCCGTCGGGTCCACGACTCTTCCGCGATAGAACATATTCTGGTCGCCCTGCCGCTGTTTCTCGGTCAGTGTGCCCACGATGAAGACCCGGTTGCAGCGCTCTCCGGTCGGGAGCAGGACAAATGTCGGGCTCTTCTCGTCCTCACCATCCTTGAACTGGTACCGGCATTCGCGCAATTCGCTGGCAAATACCCGTCGTGCCGGTTCGCGCTCGAATGATGCATCCTTCCTGCCCATCTCATGTGATGGTGTACTCATGATGCACCCCCGGCCCGGTTGAGAAGCGCGGTATGTTTTTCGCTCTCAAACCCCACGGGCTCACATTTGTTGACAAGTACGCGGTTATCGATCTCGCGCCCGTGACACGTGATATAACGGCCGAGCACCTTGTCCCGCATCTGGAGGAAGACCTCGTCCATTCCCAGCGGGTTGTTCTCGGCGATCTCTTTTGCCGCGTCGAGGGATATGCCGGTGAGCGACTCCACAACATCGCGCTGGAGCAGTACACTGTGCGTCTTTTCGCCGTCATCCAGCCACCCCTTAATCCGCAGATCGTAGGTGAATTTCGGCTGGATCTCGTGCACGGGGCAATAGTTCTGGCGCGAAAGGGCACGGTTGCATCCCTCCACCGGGCAGCGCTTGATGATCCCGGAGCCGGGTGCGACATGGACAATTGCGCCGCTGACTGCTGCCTCGCCCCCGTTCACCGCAATATCGCCCTCCTCCTGCATAACCATCGCCGTATTGAGGTTCAGCGAGAGACGGCCGTTATACTCGTCCACCTGTGCATAGAAGATATTGTATACCGAACCCGGTGCCAGGCTCTCCTTGCCGGGTTCTTTCCAGATCACGAATTTGATCGTTCCGGTCTCATCGCCCAGCAGGCCGGACTGGAGCATCCGTTCGTGCGATGCGTCCCATTCCTGGACCACTTTTGCCCGGATACTGCCTATGCCGGGGCGCAGTTCGCTGATCGGTGTTGTCGCGGGCATGAGAGCCCGGTCCTCTTCGATCTCCTTGATCGTGGTACCGGAATGGATCTTCAGGCTCGCGATTCCCTTGAACTCATCCACTACCGCGGACTCGATCCGGTACCAGGAGCCCTGGGTCATAGCCGGTGCGTTCGCTTTCGCCCACGCGACAAAACGGATGGCTCCGGAATCATCGGCAATAACCCCGCTCTGGGCAATAGCGGGGGATGCGGGAGCTGCGAGTGCCACGATCTTCCCTTCAATCGTAACCCACTCGCCGGGTGCCGCATCTGCTATCTTCTTCTCTGCTGTTCCACTGCTTCCGGCACCGCCACTGCCTGCGCTTCCACCGGATCCTCCAAGGGGAATGTTGAACTCCTTGTTGAGCTCGTTGGTCACGCTGCGCTCTGCTTCTGCCGGCTGGACGCCGAACTCCTCGATCAGTCTGCGGAGCTTGCCTTCGATCTTCTTCTGATCAATGGTCTGTCCGCTCTTCTGGAACTTACGGGAGATTCTGTCTGCTGCTTCGGAAAAATCCATTTCGTACATCTCCACTTAAGCATCGGATCTTATCATGTCTATATATTGCGAAGTGTGCGGTGTGAAAGTAAAATCATGGTAATAATCAATGGAATAACACCCGCCATAATGGTCAGGTTTATGTGACCAAAGGAAGACTATCTGAGTATGGCAGAAATTAATGCAGACAGCACAATCTATGAACTCTTACAGGCAAAACCCGAGTCCACCGAGGCACTCTTCAAGTTCGGCATGGGTTGCGTAGGATGCGCGATCGCCCGCGGAGAAACAATCCGCCAGGCCGCAGAAGCACACGGAATCCCCCTGCCCGAACTTGTCAAGGCACTGGGCATCAGCGAGAAGTAAGAAAAAATTGGTTCATTCTTTTTTTTGTTTTGCCTTTATTTCCTCGAGCGATGCCGAGGGGAATTTTTTCAGGTAATCGGCTATGGCCGGTTCATGGAGAAGTGTACATCCAGCACAGTTCCATACCCTGTTCCCGTTCGATCCCGCTGACCACTGCCCGAGACTTTCGTCGCCGCACGGGTAGAACGGGCAATAGCAGAATTCGCAGCGCTGTCCTGCGAAGTGGCAGGGATAGTAGGGACAGTTGTGCGGGGTCCATTCCACCCAGTGCTCGCCTTTGATCCGGCTGAAAACAAAAAAGGATGGCTGATGGTCCTGTACTTCGCTGTCATGACGCTGGATGGCATGCGGGATACCATACAGCACGGCTGCACGGACACGGCGGCCGATCTCGGTCAGCCTCCCGGCATACCGGTGCCTGATCTCCCCCTCATACGCGGCGATCACCGCATCGGTCGGGGTGCCGGTCAGGGGAAGGCCGAGTGTTGCAAGGGCTTCAGCCTTTGCCTCGGTTGCTACCATGATCGTTTCAAGCAGGGCAGAATCATCCATTCCCTGGCTGCTGGTGACGATGATGTTGATGGTGCCGGCTGACTCAGGTGTTTCACGCCGGATCCCCGCAGTTATAAAGACCGTTACAAAATCGCACTGGAGCACACAGCACTGCTGTACGGGTACCGCGGTGAGCAGCCCGAAATAATCCGGGGCTATTCCGGCCCCCGCCGCAACCATTGAGAGTTCCTTTCCCGGTTCAGTACGATCCCAGTCTGCTGGAACGGTGTGATTAAAAAGGGTACACACCTTCAGGATGCCGCCGTTTATACCAGTACTTGCAGCACGGAAGGGACCGCGGATGAAAAGGGTATCGTTTTCGAGAGAGTATCTCATTTCAGAATTCCAGTGATCAATAATATCCGGGGCATCTCTTAAAAACCTCTGTTATCGAATTCATGGGGTCTGGTCTTTTTCCCCCGGTAAGAAAAAATCCTGACAAGAGGTTTGATCTAAAAAAACGTCCGGGCAACAGGATTTTTACCTTTCGGTTCCCGAAGAGATTCCCTACTGTAATAATCAATATTATCGGTAATTATCCATTGAGATTTTTGTAAAATGATTCCTGTTTGGTTTCTGTAGAGATCCAGGTGTTCATTCAAATTCGATTTTTTTTGACATTCATAGTATAACCCCTCAATCGTGTTTCAAGTCCGGAGCGGGAGGGGGGGTCATACAGGTACATTTAACCGGGACAAAACCCGGCTATAACGGAAATTCCCGCCTCCTTCTCCGGCTTATTAACGAGTGAGAAATAATTACACGGGATCAACAGAGAGTCACAGAAGTCCGGAGATAATTATCATATGTACCCATGCGACCCCCTCCCGACCTTCCAGGAATATGGGCAATTTTTTACTGATTTTACATCGGACATTTGATTCTTTATGAACTTATGCATGAGGAGGGGGTCGCATGGGTACATATGCGTGTGCAGGCATGCCGGAACCCGCTCGAACCGTCCAGTATGGAGAATGAGCATGCAGAAATGACGGCCGGTACCTGCTTTCAAAGGCAGGCCTTTCCGGGATCTCCTGCAGCGTGAGGGTTATATTCGGTGATTTACAAATCCGGTGATATCCTGGACAATGCCGTTGATAAACACAAGGTTTTTGCAGGCATCAAATTCTGCAAGCGCCGTGACACTGACGGATACGGGCGAACCGTCCTGTTTTTTTAAGTGAACAATATGGTTTTTTACAAACCCGCTTTTGAGGAGTTCATCAATCAGTTCTTTCCGGCCATCCGGTTTAAAGAATACATCCACGACATTGATGCCCTGGAGATCCGATACGGAAGGAAACCCGAGAATCTGCAGAAGGGCCGTATTTCCCCAGACAAATCTCCCCCGGGGATCCCCGGTACTCCGGTAGAAACCGACATTGAGATCTTCGACCAGCTTGCGATACCGGTCTTCATGTTCCCGCATGTGCTGTTCGCTCTTTTCCTGCGTGATGTCA
The DNA here is from genome assembly GCA_025358115.1 of Methanomicrobiales archaeon. Classification (GTDB taxonomy): domain Archaea; phylum Halobacteriota; class Methanomicrobia; order Methanomicrobiales; family Methanospirillaceae; genus Methanoregula. The sequence continues at coordinate 13,412 of JANYKQ010000084.1, forward strand.
CGAATGATCGCGGATGCTCCGGCAATCGCATTCTCCTCCCCTTTAATCGGGCAGATGGTGATCAGGGCATCAATTGCATTTTTTTTCTTACCTATCATCCTCAATTCGCGTTTCTGGATGCAATCCCCCTGCATAATGCCTTTTAAAAGAGTATCGATATCCCCGTAACGGGTCTCCTCTGCGAGCATGGTGAGCGGCCGGGTATTCACTTCGCTCTCGGTATACCCATACAGGCGTTCTGCCGCAGGATTCCATGATACTATCCTGCCTTCCGGCGTTGTCCCGATTATCGCTTCTCCGGAGGATCTGACAAGGCCACGGTATTTTGCCTCGTTTATTTCCAGCATCTCCTGGTATTTTTTCTGCGCGGTATTATCCTCAATAATGAAGGTGAAACCCTGGGTGCCATCTTCAAATGCTGTTGGCACCCGCTTGATCCGGAAGTGATGTTTTTCCCCCCGGATAGTACAGGTTTTTTCCGCAACGAACTCTGATGCATCCGACTTGTCTTTTCTCTCGGGATCTACCGGAAGATCATGAATAAACGGCTCACGAATTTCATCGAGCCGCCTGCCTACGATCTCTTCCTTTTTCCCGTTGAAGAGATGGAGAACTGCTTCGTTTACCTGGATGATCTTTCCATCGCGATCGATCATGATGACAAGATCTGATGAAAACTCCAGTATTGCTGAAACAGGGACGGTCCTGGCAATATAATAGACCTTGGCAGCTCCGACAACCTGCATCTCCACATGACCTGATATCAGGAGCATATCCAGATATTTTGCCACCAGGTTCCGGTTCATCTTCGCCTGGGTGCTGATATCCGATATCGTCATTCCCCGCGGGTGCCATTTGAGGATCTGCTTGAGCCGGTTTATTCTCTCCTGGTCGAGAACTGCCATGATAATTACCTGAGCGAGAGATATAATAGATATATCTTTTCATTATTTATATTCGCGAATGGGAATATCCTGTAATCCGGTTCACCATTCTGAAATTCCGGAAAAATTTATGCCATTTTTCCCTTTTTTTTAAAAGAGATACCGCTTTTTTTATTCCCAAGCGAAGATTTGCATGGCATATGTCCATGCGGGTTATTATTGCATACTCACAAGCAATCCAGGTCTGCAAATTCTTATTTTTACAACCCGGTTAACAGTCTTTTGCCCGGTGCACGGTTCCGTGTGCCCGGATGGGGTGGAAAAAATGACAATGTTACCCAATAACCGGATTCCGCTGGAAGCCCAGTACCTGTATAAGCAGGCCCTGGACATGTCAATGGATGGAAAGAAAGAAGAGGCCCTGCGCTATCTGAAGAAGGTTGTATTCATTGCTCCCCGCTTCAGTAATGCCTACAATGCGATGGGCAACTGCCTTGACGAGCTCGGCCGGTATGAAGACGCCATCAGGAAATATGATAAGGTTCTCGATATCGATCCTCACCATGCAGAAGCGCGGTTCAAGAGAGAGCTTGTAATCAGGAAGATACTGCGAAGTGAAGGGGTAAAATCCAATCTCGGGAAAAGACAGTTTCCGGAAAAAGAACTAATCGATCCCGAAATCCCGGTATCATCCGACAACACACATAAGTTCGAATTTCCTTTCAGCCTGATGCGGATTGCATTCAAGGGTTAAGTTTTTTCTCGATTGCTGAGGGAAAAAAAGAATTTATTGATTCAGGCTACTGAATAACGCGTCCGGTCTTTGAGTTCCTGCTGTTTGCCGGCATTCCACCCGGATACATCCTGCAGGTAACCGGTTACCCTGCTGATCTGGGTAACGTCATG
>JANYKQ010000055.1 GCA_025358115.1 Methanomicrobiales archaeon
GCGGATACGGTACGAGGGCAAGGACACGCAGGTCTTTGATTTCATCAATAATGGTATTATGCACCTGTCCGAAGAGGATGTGGCATGCCAGGGCCGGTAAGGCGCATCGGGATCGGGATTGCTGAAGATCCGGAGAAGGTCTTAGAAAGTGCAAACCGCATGGGCGGAAAGTTTGAGATCATCTGTTACTGCAGCCCGGGAATTATTAATAAAAAAATCTCCGGGAACAGAGTGAGTATTGCCGAACAAGTACACCCGGAACTGGCGCTGGTAGATGATCTGATGGCGGGCAGGATCGATGCAGCAGTGCGGGGTACGCTCCCTGCCAATGCAACGTTAAAGGCGTTAAAAAAAGCTGCTGGTGTCGATCACCTGGAGCGTATCGCACTGCTTGAAACGGCCTGCGGAAAAAAATTCCTGCTTGCCCCGGTGGGCGTTGATGAAGGATGGACAGTTGGGGAGAAACTCGAGCTGATCAAAAAAGGCAGGATCATTGCAAAAAAATTCGGCCTGCCGGAAAAAGTCGGCATCCTCTCAGGGGGACGGCTCGGGGATATCGGAAGGCATCCGAACGTGGATGCGAGCATTGCCGATGCTGAAAGAATTGCCCGGCTGGGTGATGCCACCCACTGCGAGATCCTGATTGAGGATGCGGTTGAAACCTGCGGGCTGATCATTGCACCGGATGGGATTTCCGGTAACCTGATCTTCAGAACCCTTGTCTTTCTTGGAGGCGGGCACGGGCATGGCGCGCCCGTAGTAAATATCAGCAGAATATTCGTGGATAGTTCGCGCGCCTCACCAAATTATGCCGATGCGCTATTGCTCGCAGCATCTTTGTCGGAATAATTTAAATCCACAGTTTGCCCTTTTTTTGTCAAAAAAACTATTTATCTGGATATAAAAAATATTCTGCGAAATTCTGAAGCCCGATTTCCGCTTGCTAAATAGGATGCCTTCCGAAATCACATTGCAGGGCGATTTGGGCAATTTCCCCGGAAAGTTTTTATATATATCCATTGGATTTCTTTTAGAGGTAAGAAACATGGCAGATTTACCAATCGCAGCAGTTGTAAGGATTGCAAAGAAGAACGGAGCCGAACGCGTGGGAAGCGATGCAGCAGAAGCACTGGTTGTCAGGGCAGAGAAGTACATCGCCACGCTCACCAAGGAAGCCAACAAGCTTGCCGAGCACGCAGGCCGCAAGACGATCAAGAAAGAAGATGTAGATCTGGCTGCAAAGTCCTAGATTACCTCTTTTTTTCTCGCAGATTTGTTGTTATTATGTTCTGATTCTATTGAAACTGTTTTCCTGTGAAAAGTTTTTTAACATAATTAAAACTGACATGAACCAAACGTGTTCATACTTACAGTATGAAAACCATTACAATCTTTTTATAGGTTTCAGGAGCCCACTCACCCCCTTCGGGGGTCGCTCGGTCGCCTCGTCGTGGCCTCGCTGGGCAGGTCAGTTATGGGGATATCCAATTCCTGAACCGCCACGCGGCGCCCCGTCGGGGGCGGTTGCGTTTATCTTCTCCAGAGGTCTTGAGGCCTCAACCCCTATCATTCATCAGCCTTTACAAGGTGATGAAAACCCGGAAAAAGGGGGTCAAGGGGTGCTCCCCTTGGGCTTCCTCCCCCTCTGGGGGAGAGAGGGGGTCACCCTCATATCTCCAGAGAGTGGAAACGAGATTATAGATAGAACTGATTTTCTTAACAGAGCGGGCTCTGTAATTCCGGAACATAAAATATGATTTTTTTAGTTAAGATTACGGGTGAACTTGTTCGGTCCTTGCAGTTATCTAAAAACCTGATTTCTGTTTGTGTTAAAAAATGGTTTTTCAGAACTTCCCCTTCGTGCTTCTGACTGCCATCTTATCCCCGCTCATGGACAAAGCCTCACCCAGTGCAATACCGAATGCCTTGAACACCGCTTCGCACTGGTGGTGATCGTTCTTCCCGGTAAACGCGATATGTGCTGTAATTCCCGCCCGGGTACAGAGGCTGTAAAAGAAATGCTCGAAGATATCGGCGGGAATATTGCCAACAGTCCTGCTGCCAAAAGTCCCGGTAAAGACAAGGTATCCCCTGCCCCCGCAGTCCAGCACTACCGTAGAGATTGATTCATCCATGGGGATAATTGCATGGGAGAACCGTTTGATACCCTTACCATCCCCCATCACCTGCTTCACTGCATCGCCAAGGACGATCCCGATATCTTCGATCGTGTGATGGCAGTCCACGCCAAGATCCCCCTTGGCTGTGCAGGTGAGATCGAATCCCCCATGCCTCGCCATAGCGTTGAGCATATGATCAAAGAACGGAACCCCGCTGTCAACGGTGATCTTGCCGGTGCCATCAGGATTCAGCATAATTGCAATATTCGTCTCTTTTGTTTCCCGCTTCACTTCCACAACTCTCATTGACTCTCCTCCAGTGCTTCTTTGAGCGCGATCTTCCCGCTATAGAGGGCAGAACCAAGTACCGCCCCGAACGCCCCGATCTCCCGAAGTCCTGCAACATCCGCACGTGCGGATACACCACCGGCGACAACGACCGGCAGGCGGGTGTGATCGATCAGCCGTTTCACCGGTTCGAACCGGACTCCCTGCTGCAGTCCCTCCACATCCACGTTGGTATAAAGGAGAAAACCAGCTCCCAGTTCCTCGAACCGGGTGGTCCAGTCAAGGTAATCGCCGGCAGTCTCCTGCCAGCCATGTACGGCAATCTGGTTACCTTTGGCATCCACACCCGCCATCACCCGTTCGCTGCCATACTGGTCGGCAAGCTGCCGGATACACTCCGGTTTCTGGGTGGCAAGGGTGGATATGATGATCCGGGCTACACCGGTATCGAGCCAGCGTGACGCATCCTCAACAGACCGGATCCCGCCCCCGAGCTCGATTTCGACACCAGTCTTTCTGATCAGCTCGACAATAAGTTCTGCATTCTGTTTTGAACTTCCGAAAGCACCGTCAAGGTTCACCACATGGAGGGCTTGGGCTCCCTGGTCAAGCCAGCGGGTTGCACAGGCAAGCGGATCACCATAGGCAGTCGCGCTCTCACGTTTGCCCTGCACCAGCTGGACACATTTGCCACCAAGGATGTCAACAGCGGGAAAAATTTTCATAAAAGATCAGCGGATCATCCGTTGGATTGCCATCACGAGGATATCTTTTGCACCGGCCCGCCGCAGTGCATTGATGAGGGAATAGACACGCTCTTCGTTCACCACCGCATGCACGGCAACCAGGTCTTCGCTCGATGCAACATCCATGACCGTCGGCCCTGACAGTCCCGGGAGTACCCGTTTCACTGCTTCCAGGGATGCCCGTTTGACGTTCATCATCAGGTAGCACTGGCCCCGTGCCCGGATAACGCTCTCAAGGGCAAGATGGATCTCGTCGATCTTCTCTTTCTTGGTCCGGAGCGATTCCTTGTTTGCGATCAGGAACGTTGAGGTCTGGAGCACGTCATCGATCACCCGGAGACGGTTGGTCCTGAGGGTGGTGCCCGAACTCGTCAGGTCGATGATGGCATCCGCGATCCCGAGGTGGGGGGTTGCCTCGCAGGCACCGCCCACCAGCACCACATTGACCTTGATCTTCTGCTGCTCGAAGTAGTTACGGGTGATGACCGGAAATTCAGTTGCAACTTTTTTTCCGGCAAGCTGCGTGACCGAAGTGATGGATGAATCATCCCGGACTGCCAGCACCAGTTTTCCCTTACCGGACTGGAGATCGAGAAGCTCCTCTACATCGGACTCCCGCTCGATTACCATATCATGACCGGTGATGCCGAGATCTGCGGCACCGGTTGCTACGTATTCCGGAATATCGATGGGGCGGGCGAACAGGATCTCAACATGCGGATCAAGGGTGCGGGTGATAAGACGCCGTTCCCCGGTCTCAGCGAGATGAAGCCCGCTCTTTTCCACCAGGTCCATGATCGGCTCTGCAATCCTTCCTTTATTGGGGATTGCCAGACGGACGACATCAGAAAAAATGGTGGAATTACCGGATTTTTTCGCTTCTTTTATGGTATTTTTAGGTTTAACGGATTTCACGGTCATTCCTGTACGCGATCAGAATGTCTTGAGTTCGCCACGGATGACTGCTTCGGTGACATGAGTTACCGTTGCGAGTTTCTCATCCACAATCGAGAGAATCTCTCCGTTGATATCCTTGAGTTTGATGCCACTCTGCGGCAGCACCTGGACGCTCGCGACAAGGGGCTGGTCGATGGGTTTTCCTATCTGTGAGAGGAGCCGGACGTACATCTCATCGATACCGTCCACCTTCTTTACACATTCTGTTGCAATCTGGGTAGAGAGGAGGTTGTAGATCTTGCCGATGTGGTTGATCGGGTTCTTGCCGCTGGTTGCCTCCATGCTCATCGGGCGGTTGGGGGTGATTAAGCCATTGCAGCGGTTGCCGCGACCGACCGAACCGTCATCGCCCATCTCGGCCGAGGTACCGGTCACCGTCAAGAAGACGCTCTGTTTTTTGATGTCGTCAGCGGTGTTTACGTGGACAACAACCTTGCGCTTGGTCGTCTTCTTTGCGATCTTGACAACCTCTTCGTTCAGAAGGACCATGTATTCCTGGTACTCCCTGATGTCGGCACAGTACTTGTCAACGATGGCGCACGCGATAGTGAGCGTGATGGTATTACCGTCACGCAGTCCCATGATTTTAATGTCCTGTCCGATTGCAGGATATTTTTTCCGGAGTTTTACATCGATGTATTCTGCTGCATTCCGGATGATGGTCTCAACTTCAGAGAAGGGTGCATGTCCGACACCAAAGGAGGTATCATTGGAACGGGGGGTTTTTCCCTGCGAGGGTTTGAAGACATCACGGAGATCGGTAGACCCGGTCCCGAGACGGCAGTCAATCATCAGGTCGCGGTTAAGATTGAGTTCCGGGAGAATCTTGTGGAGATACGTGTGTGCAGCCTCGACAGCTACTGAGTCTGCCGGGATGGTGATGCCATTGAACTGCTTGGTTGCACGCCCGTCGATGAGGACATAGATCGGGCGAATCATCTTGCCGCCGCCAAATTTCGGGCGGGACTCTCCCGCCACCACTTCACCCTGATCGGTGTTGTGGTGCAGCACTACGCCAAACTCTTCGAGATAAGTCTTGCAGAGTGCCTGGCTGATCGATTCAGCAATACCGTCAGCAAGGCTGTCGGGGTGGCCAAGGCATTTGCGTTCAACAAGTTCAATCCGCTGCTTTTCAAGGGGGATCTGGTCCAATGCTTCAATCTGGATATTTCTCTTCATTGAGTTCCTCGTGAGAGTTCGTAATAATAAAAGGGACTGGTGGTGATATAACCGTTTTCTTCTGATAGCCAAAAATGACCGGTAGTAATGGAAAACGGCTTTTTTCTATGGTAAAACTACAAAAACATAATTTTTTCCTGCCGGTTTGCCGGTGAAATCTGTTTTTCCCCCATGTGGTAAAACACCATACATTATGAGAACTTACTGCTGTTGTGCGAAACAGTGTTGCTGAAAATATTTTTCCGGTTAATATCAGAACAGGCCAAATAGCAAAAAATGAGAGAAAATACCTTAAAAATAATTGTTCAATGATGTATTCATTGAGCTTTTTTTATCGCCGCAGGAATTTATGGAGAATCGTCATCTCACTATTCGGGGGAGCCTTCTTGATAGGGGGTTTTACCGGTGCTGGTGCAGCATCGTTCCCATCCTCGTCATCCTCGTCCGAAGAAGATACCATGATCTTTGGCACTTTCCTCGGCTGGGCGGCTGGTGCATGTGATGACCCCTGAGCAGAGGGATGGGGTGGCACTATCGTATGCCCGGATTTATGAGCAGACAATTTGGTTCCGCATCCGGGGCAGAAGTTTGCATTATGGGGAAGTTTCTTGCCGCAGTTGTGACAGAACTGGGGGTTACCTGCATCTTCATGCACAGGTTTTTTCTGGACTGCCTCAGGTTCTTCAGGAAGAATTTCGACAAACGATGGGGCAGGTTCCGGTTCCGGAACCGGCTGGCGGTACATGGGCTCTGAGGTAACCCTCCTTATGGGCTGTGATGCAGAAGGCTGCCTGAGTGGCTGCATCGCACTCTTCATGGCAACCTTCATTGCTGACTGCACTTCAGGTTTTTTCGGGGATTTTACATCCACATTCTGCGTTTCGGGAATCTCCCGGTCATAGCTCTTGATCGAGATGGATTTTTTCGCAGGCTCCTGCTGCCTGACCGGCGAGCGCCGCGGGGGTTCTTCTTCCTCTGGCTCCGGCTCTTTTTCTTCCTGGGGCATCTTGTAGATGGAGAGAAGGCGCTTTACCGGAGGTTGCTTCTCATGATCCTTGGCCGGTTTACGGGTGGGGTGCAGTCCTTCCCGTACTGCAGGTTTTTCAACGGGCACTACAACTGCCGGTTCTTCAACCTGCTCAACGGGCTCTTCTGCCTTTTTCTTTGAAGACTTCTTATGGGGTCTCTCATTCTGGAGGAGGGAGAGCCACTCATCGATCTCAGTTGTCCGGTCCATGCCGTTCTGGACAAAGACAATTTTCATCGTCTTGATCTCTTCATCGGGAGATCGTATGGAAATGACAAGAACGGGATCTGAATTCTCAGAAAATTCTGTTGTGCACTCGGCTATCGTGTCCCGTGCAACATCCTTTGCGGTGACCTTGAGCTTCTTTTCCTGGGTATCGATCAAAAAAATACGCTTATCGGTGAGATATGCATGGAAAAAGAATTTTTTTACCGAAACATTGAGAGATCCGATCTGGACCTGTTCACCCGGCTGGAGGTAAGGAGAGAGTCCCCCGCCATCTTCATCTTCCGCATCAGTTTCCTCAACCTGAGGTTTTGCGGGCTTTGTCACATTCTTGGCAGAACTCTCTTTGGGTAACGTCCTGCCTCTTGCAGCGGAAGATTTGCCGGAGCTGTGTGATATCTGGCCGCCGCAATAGCCGCACTCCACTATATTGTCGCGTATATTCATCCCACAGTGAGGGCACTTCATTTATAATCTCCTTTATCGGTATCCAGAGTAGTTAACTATAATGTTTGCATAACATATGAAAAATTCTCTGATCGGTATCGCAAAATTCACCGGTCTGCTTCACGATGTATTCAGAGGGTTTGGGCCGGGGTACGGTTCATCAGGATATCGACGATTCGCACCCGTTCCTCTTCATTATCGACAGCATGGAGGTAAACGGTTGCCTTGTTTTTCTGCTGGCACAACAGCGCATTGATCCGGCAGCGGGTACCGTCCCGGTCGAGATAACAATCTCCCGCAGTGATACGGCTGAACTCCGAAGTCAGGGTCTTTTTAAAGGATTCCTGGCTGGAACCGGCATGGCAGGCTTTCGAGTCAAAAACAACAAGGTACACCCCTTTCCTGCCGGACAGGTCACTGTCTTCCACCATGAATGTACCGTATTTTTCATCTCCCCACGGGTTGAGAAATTCGCGGTAAACGGGGTCATGTTTCTCCTTCCGCTCCCAGCAAAAGAGCCCGAGGCGAAGTGGAAGATAGTTTGCATACTTCTCTTCTGTTTTTGCCTTGAGGTGGGAGTAGGCAGGAGTATTGATGATATCTTTGAGAAGTTTCTGCTCTTTTTCAAAGATATCCTCTTTGAGTCCACCCGAATAGATCAGTTTTACCGGCTTGAAATACAGGATCTTGTCATTGATGGGGACACCAAGAGAGCCATCTCTCATCGGGGTTAAGGTACCCGTCTTGAGCACAACCGACACGGCAGCCGTGCGGGTCGGGGGAGCATACGAGGAACTGCCGGGGGTACTGAACGGAACCGCGGAAGTGGAGTGGCGGGGGGAGGGGATGCTCACGCGTTTTGTTGAGGTCGTGCCACTTGCGCGCGCGATCTCCATCCAGGATTCGGGAGAATAGGCCTTGTTCAGGTAGCGTTTCCAGCTGGGATCGCGGATTGTTGCTATAGAGACCAGGCAGAACAGATCTTTTTCCGGGATGTATTTTGCCCCGCAATGGGTACATTCAACAAAATAATCGGTGTGGGGGATTCCATACAACTGTTTCCCGAACACCCGGTTTAAGATACCGGTCCGGCAGATCGGGCAGAGGTTCATCCATGGTGAAGGAGGTGTTTCACTCCCGGTTCCCGCCACGGTTGGGGGAAGAGAGGAGATCGGGGCCGACGCACTGTGCCAGGTCCATGGGGCCAGCAACCGGACCCCCCTGCACCGCGCGTGAGATTTGCTGTCGAGGACTTCGGTTTTCTCCGCGATTCCCGCACGGCAGAGCACATCGGTTATTACTGCAGCACAGGGAATATCCCCTGTGAGGTCCAGGCGCTGGGCAAGACACCGGTCAAGTCCTTCCGGAGTCCCTTTTTCGGGAACCTGTTTCGAATGGATTGCAAGAGTTTTCGAAAACTCCGCGTTGAGACATTCCATGGTTACGCCGATAAGCTCCTGGGTGACAGAGCACCCCTCAAGCGTGAACGGTAACCGGTCAATACGCCGGTTCACTGTTTCGCAGGCAAGGGCGAGGAGTTCTGGATTAATGGGGAAAAACTGGGTGGCTGACATAGTCATGGCTCGCTGTTCGTATCGATTGTCACGCTGACGGGATAAACGATCGTATGGCGGGGTCAGGTAATGCTAGATTTTACCGCAGAATTTTTTAGTACGTGAATTTCCTTTTGAGAGAAAACAGGAAAAAAGTGTCAAAGACGTGGAAAGGAAAGGTTACCGTTTCCAGACTTCCTGCCCCATCATTTTTGGTTCGTGATACGTGATCTCCTCAGCAGAGAATATCAGGACCACAAAATCCGGATTGTCAACCGTTTTGAAATACTGTTCAAACATCGGGTTCCAGTATCTCTTTTTGGTTGCAAGGTCTTCATGCACTTCCCCTTTGGCCTTGATCTCGACGTAGGGATCCGTGAATTCTTTTCCGGACCAGACAGAGATAGCGGCATGGGAATTTTTTTTGAGTTCTGCAACTTTATGGGTATTTTTCATAGTCCCACCCACAAAGGTCATATCGGGAAATCCCGTCAGGACCATGAACCTGACCGCAGGCAGTCCTGCAGCAACCGTGGCTACTGCAGCCGCATGGGGACCTTCAATTACATCCAGGATCTTTTCCTTGAGAGCCATGAAGAGTGATCGGCAAACGGGAGTATTATAATTATCTGAAAATAAGGGAAGAATAAATTATTTTTTTGCACCGGTCCGGGTGATCTTCTTGGCCGGCTTGATGGGACTTGGCGGATTCGTATGGGCAGGCAGGTCATCGCCATGGGGATGGGAATGGGGTGTATGTTTTGCCGGGAGAGGGGGCTTTTTGATGGGCTTGTGTTCAGGATGCGGCAGCGGGTGAGCCACCGGGTGGTGCCGGGCATCTTCCAGCTGGCGATCCCGATCCTGACCGGGTCCTGTTTTTACCGGAACAGTCAGAACGCTCTTGTCTTTTGGCGTGGATTGTCTTGGCGACATAATGAGTGATCTACACTGGGGATATAAAAAAGAGACGGACATACCCCACCCATCCGGTTCTTCCGGGAAGCACCCGAAACCTGAAAATGCGGTAATCCCCTGTTAAAAGGAAGCACTATACCAGTGCCTGTTCCAGCACGGATGTGACCATAGGGGGAGTAACCCAGCATTCTATGGCAGCGGCAACGGCAAGGAGGAAGGCAATCACCAGGAATACCCGCCAGACCCTGTTGAAAATAAAGAGGGCGATCTCTCCGGGATGCAATTCGGGCACTTCCGGGCGGTCACCCAGGTACTCGCGCAGGGCATCAATGCATACCAGCGAGAAGGTCCCGGCAAGGACAAATGCAAGCATCTCAAGCCAGCCGTGAGGGGAGTACATGGTCAGGAACACGGGAAGCGGGAATGTCTGAAATGTTACATAAGCATAGCTGAAAGAATTGTGTCCAAGAGCGAGAACCAGGAGAAATACCGTTCCCTTCATGAGCCGGGTAACGGCATCGAGAAGTGCCCGGTTCAGCCACCAGATCCATACCCAGTACAGGGGAACGAGCAGGATGAACAGTGCAACACCGGCATTGGAGAGAAAAAGCCGGAGGAAGACGGTGGACATATGGGGGGTGACAAACATCACGTGGTAGGCATAATAGGCCTGCAATTCGCCGGCATTGTTCTGGATCAGACCGGGATGGGTTACCGCAGACTGAAAAAAAACAATAACAATACCCAGGATGAGCACCAGCGTGACTATGAAAAAATATATAATACGCTGTTCAGCCGGCTTAATGTTCATGATGAGGGGTATAACTCAGAAATGTTCTTCCTGTGCTGATCGGGAAGTAATGGAATATAATGCCAGTCCCTGGTTCGTCCCGGCCGGCGCACTGTTTTATCATCCCCGCCACCAAATCCCAATCCACCGCCTATGAAAAACCGCCGCTCCATTGACCTGAAAGCCATCTCTTTTTTTGCCATGCAGAAGTACGGCTTCAAACCCGAATTCCCCAAGGCAGTTATCCGTGAAGTGAATGCAATTCACCCGGACTCCTCGGAAGCCATTGGAAAGAACGGAAAGGATCTCCGGGCCCTCCTGTGGTCATCGATCGATAACTTCGATTCCCAGGATCTCGACCAGATGGAGTATTGCGAACGGGGATCGGATGGAGAGATCCATGTCAAAATCGCGATTGCCGATGTGGATCACTATGTTCCCAAGCACTCGCAGGCCGACCAGTACGCTGCCTACAATGGTACGTCAGTCTATACGGGAATCGTCACCTACCCCATGCTGCCGGACCGGCTCTCGAAAGGGATCTCCTCGCTCCTGCCAGGCCAGGACTGCCGGGCTGTGATCATTGAATACACGGTGCTGGCAGATGGCAGTGTCCGGACCGGCAGCCTTTACCGGGCAGTTGTTGCCAACAAGGCCAAACTCATCTATGAAGAGGTGGGGGACTGGCTGGAAGGGGCCGGACCCATCCCTGATAGTGTCCGGGATATTAAAGGACTTGAGGCACAGGTGCGGTTGCAGCACGAGGCCGCCCTCCGGCTGAAAAGATTCCGGACTGCACAGGGTGCGCTTGAACTCGAGACGATAGAAGCCGAACCCCTGGTTGAGAACGGGACGGTAAAAGACCTGGTAGTCCAGAACAAGAATATGGCGCGGAACCTGATCGAGGAGTTCATGGTGGCTGCCAACGGCACTACCGTCGCATTTCTCGGGAACGCAGGAATACCGATGATCCAGCGCATTGTCCGGATACCGAAACACTGGGACGGGATTGTGCTGGTTGCTGCAATGTATGGCGAAACCCTGCCCGACCAGCCGGATGCAAAGGCACTCACGGAATTCCTGAGCCGGCAAAAAGAAGCCGATCCCATCCGCTTCCCCGACCTGTCCCTCACGGTGATAAAACTGATGGGGGCCGGGGAGTATGTTCCGCTCGATCCCGGTGAAGTTCCGCTTGGTCATTTCGCGCTCGCCGTTACCGATTACACCCACGGCACCGCACCAAACCGGCGCTACGTGGATCTCATCATTCAGCGGCTGGTAAAAACCGTCATGGACAAGGCAGAGAGTCCCTATTCCATTGAAGAACTCGTTGACCAGTCGGCCTGGCTGACCGAGAAGGAGAAGGAATCAAAGAAGGTCGAACGGTTCATGCGTAAAGCCGCGGCTGCGGTCCTCCTCCAGGACCGGATCGGCTCATCATTTGATGCACTGGTAACCGGCGCATCGGAGAAAGGGACCTATGTCAGGCTCATAACCCCCCCGGCAGAAGGCCGGGTGATGCAGGGCCAGCAGGGCCTCAGGGTTGGTGAGAAGGTAAAAGTACGGTTACTCAAGACGGATCCTATGAACGGGTATGTTGACTTTGCCTGCACGGGCAGGTCAGATATCCCGAACGCAATTCAGAAACACTAAAAAAAGAATCAGGAAAAAAGTTGTTGAGACCAGGGGATTATCTTGAAGACCGGAGAAACGGGATCTTTTCCTGCCTCTCGAAAATATCCGGGTTCTCCCCTTTTTTAGTCTATTCGCTCTCATTCCAGCTTATCATAATTGCGGCTATTGCCCGCGCAACAGTCTCGGTCCTTTCTGTTTTTACGATCTCGCCGGTATACTGGTATGAGTCGTCCTGAGCCAGTGTCAGCCCCCGGATCTCCCACATCCCCAGCCCGTCAGTTGATATCGATAACCCGTTACTGAATTTTTTATGGCCAATAAAGAGGTGCCCGTGTCCATATGTAACAACCACATCGGGATTTTTTTCCAGTGCTATGAGTTCTGCAATCTTCTCATGGAGATCCAAAGGAGTGAGAACATTGTAGATAACATCGGAAAATTCCTTCTTGGGGAGCATAATAACTAAACTGATTTTGTAGTAATAAAGGTTCGGGGAGGAAATTTTCCCGCCAGTTCCGGGTTGTTATATTCTCGGTTTTCCCCGGGTGATGATGATGAGGGGGAAGATGATGCCGGCGACCAGGGCCAGGGATACCCCGACGGCATAGAGCGAACTCTGCAGGGTAGTCTGGATGAGGGCGGACTGGATAACAACCGACGGGTGTGTAAGCTGGAAGAGACCGTTGAGCCCCATGATGGCAGCAAGCCCGGGGATCATGGGAAGGCCTGCTGCCACAGCGATCACAACCTCCGTGACATGGGTGATCCTGCCAATCCCGAATGCCAGCAGGGTGGCCACGGCCATTGCGATGAAGATACTCATGATGGGATCCAGGCCGGCAAGAATGGCAACTTCCCGTACTACCCGGGCAGCGCCCCCGCAGATAATACATCCCGGGAGTGCAGCAAGCGGCATATTCATCATGAGCGAAAAACCGAGCGCCGCTATACCGGCAGCTGCTGCGCTTACCAGGATACCGGTCACACCGGAAAAAACAATAACCGGACCGCACGTCTCCGGGGCGATCAGAGAGAGGGGAATCAACAGTACGCCGGTTATAACCAGCAATTGTGCTAGAACTGATACGAGCCGGGAAATTCCGCAGCCGGTATGATCCCGCACGATATCGAGCCCCCCGTTTATGAGGATGGCACCCGGAACAAGGAAGAGAAGTGAGGAGATGAGCGCTATTTCCGGCGTTGCAGTCCTGGAAAAGGGGAGCAGGAGAAGTGCAGAGACCGAGGCGACAAGAGCGGAGAGCAGGACGGTGAGATACAGGTTACCTGCCCGGGGGACCGCATAGAGTTTTGCGGCAAAACCGATCGAAGCTGCAATAAAGACAACCCAGAGTGAGAGCATATCGGCATTGTTCAGCCAGGCAAACGCAGCACAGGCCGCACCTACCGCTATAACAGTCAGCCATGCCGGAAAGACCGGGGGCTGATCCCGTAATGCCCGTAGCCCGCTTTTGATATAGTCAGGAGTTGCCTTGCCGTTGCCAAGAGAGGCGAGGATACGGCTGACACCCTGCAGGATGGTTGCATTGACCCGGACCGGTTCACGAAATGAGTGCATCCGTATCTGCGTGCGCTCCCCGGTACGGCGACCGATTTCGATCGCCTCGTTGCCCACAAACGCGTGAACATCGTCATCCCCCAGGGTATGGGCACAGTACCGCACGGAATCGCTGATACGCTGGACAGATGCCCCGGATTCGTAGAGAGTCCTCCCGAGATCCAGGTAGAGATCAACCCGGTACCCCTCCGGGTCCGGTTCGGTCGATGCACTGGCTCTATTATTATTACCTTCCCCGGTTGCCAGCGGACATGCCGGATCATCCTGTGCTGATGTCATAGTTTATCCAAGAGACTTACCGGTTTGTTCTCTTTTAATCACATATATTGATGCCCTGAAAACGTTCCCCCTCTTGGGGAGTATTTGCATAACGGGCTCCCACATGCGGCGCCCGACCTTCTCCCAATATTGCGATAACTACCAGGGGTTCATGAATAACCAAGACAAATCAGAGGGTCAAGGGGATGCTCCCCTTGGGGTGCCTCCCCCTCTGGGGGAGAGAGGGGATCACACTCCATTTAGGCAAAAGAGAAAATCCAAAACCATGGAAAAAAATAGGAGTCGTGAATTTTTGGGGATATTTTAAGAATCTACGCCATCACCGCATAGGCAACCAGCGAGAGCAGGAATGCAAGGAGCAGCATGGCAAGCGAGAGCGGGGCAACAAATACGAGCATTGCATTGACCGTACTCGCCAGTTGTGAGATCCGGTTTGAACCAAAGACCACCACGTGCTCGCAGTGAGCTGTGCTCGCTGCAACTTCTGCGGGGGAGAGATCGTTGATCGCATCCCCGACGCTCTGCATAACGTAGTGGAGGAATTCAGCAGCAGGTACATGCATGCCGACCGGGTTCTTCCCGGTGATCGTGTTGACCACATGGGAATCCGTTGTCATCACTTCCGCATGATCGACAAGGGTAAGAATCTGCTCAAGCAGAATCTCGCGCACACCCAGGGCCATATTGTTCCCGTCAAAGAGGACATAGGCCGTGCGCTGTCCCTCCACTTCAACCACCAGTACCTGGATCCCCAGGTCTCCGAATCCCTGCTCGCGGAGATAGGGCACGGTCAGGTGGCTGACACCGATCTTCAATGGGTGCAGGGGTGAGGTCTTGCAGGCTTCCATGGCATCCATAGCCGCACGCTGATATTCCGTAGCGGTCAGGGTTGCAAGAAGCACCGGTGAGGAGAGATCGGTCATGCAGTTGTGGGCATCGACAAGGGCGACATGGGGAAAGAGACGGTGTCCTTCTGCCATGATTGTAGATCCAATCGAGAAGTCCAGATCTTCTGTTCTCTGGGGGGAACGGGTGGTGACAAGGAGCACCGAATCATTGAACCGCTGGTAGAGTACCTGGACTGAACCAATGGTGAGGCGCCCGGACTGTCCTGCTGCCCCGGCATACGAGAGATCGCTGCGGGATTTACGGATTGCATCGATCACCTTATCGATCTCGGATTCCGAAACCAGGTTGAAGTCATGCGTGGCGCACCCGTGGGCAACGAGCGTCTCTTCGGGGAAATTATCGTGCAGCACCTTGGGCAGGTTACCCCCGCCAATCTCACCCATGGGACCCGGGTGCAGGTTCGGTACCGTAAACAGGACCGGCTCTCCCTTCCCGCGCCGGAAGAAGAAGTTGACCTGCGGGACAAAGATCTCCTCGCCGATATCGCGGAAGAAATTTTCCATACCTTTCGACCCGTCGGTCATATGGGCGATGAAGGCATTGATGAAGGCGAGACCCCGGATGCCAAACGCCCGGTGGAGCGGACGCTCGATCAGCCAGATCAGGATCACAAAACCGAGCCCGAAGACCAAGTGCAGCACCAGCGCAAAGATGGCAAACGATGGTGAGAAGAGAATCATCCCGACAATGACCCCGACAAGGCTCTGGGTAAGAGCGGGTATGATCATCCGCGAGACCCGGTAATCAGCGATCGCAACGAGCACGAACAGGCGGAGGCCGAAGATAAAACCCAGCGAGATTGCGTAGAACAGGGGGATGAGCGTGACTGATGACAACAGGGCGGCTAGCGTGATGATCACGCCAAATACCGTGCATGCGAGTGCCAGGAGCCCGGACCGGTTCCAGGTCATGGTCTTGCCGCTGTACTCTATGATGGGCTTGGTGAGGAGCAGGGCCGCAATGGCCGGTATGCTGAATGCGATGGTACCTGAGAAGAGGAATTTTTCCGGCAGGAAGAACAGGTTACTGCTCAGCACGGTCGGTATAGTGTACGCGATATTGCCGGAGAACGGAAGGGTCAGCCAGGCGCGGGCACAGGCACCATCGATGATCAGGCCAAGAAGAACGATGAGAAGAAAGGATCTCAGTGCAGACGGAGCCGTGAAGATATATTTCGTGAGTTGCCCGAGCTTCACATCGCTGTCCTGCGCCATCAGGCAAACCCTCCCAGGACAAGCTCGTGACGGTCAGGCAGTGACCGGATCTCCTCTGTTGTGTAGGTGACGGGACGGGAGAAGAACGGGGCATTGAGAGTGAGACTCTCGTATTCTCCTCCTTCCCCGGCAAGATTTATTCTCCTCGCAGCAGCGACCCGCTTGAGCCGATCGATAAGATCCCTGTTGAAATGGGCACCGAGAAACGTCTCATCCAGTCCTTCTGCGGCAGTGACGATGATCATGGCATCCATCCGCTCTGCCACTTCCCGTAACAGGAGTCCGGTGTCCATGTGCCAGAGCGGGGTAAAGAGTTCCACGCCGAGTTTATCGGTGATCGTCTTCACCCGCTGGGCCTGGTACTCAGAAGCAACTGCACCGGCAATCACCCCTTTAATATCGAGAGCGGCAAGCCCGGCTTCGAGATCCGCTAACTCTTCTTCCTTACGCCCATGGGTCGCGATCTCCACGTACTCCATGCCGGCAACCCGGGCGATGACCGGGACGGCATCGAGATTCGCGGAATGAAACATGTAGGAGTCGCGGTTCTCCGGGCGGGCAGTCACCATGTACCGCACATCCTTTCCGCTGTCGATCGCCTTCTGGATCGACAGGATCGAGTCCTTGCCCCCGGAAGTGAGTGCGGCCCAGCTCATGATTATATTCCTTTATTTCCCGGTATATCAAGGGAGCCGAAATGCTGCTGGTACCGCCCCTTCATCGCATTCCAGTCCGGCAGGTGCGTCTGGCAGCCCACATGTTCGACCACGAACGAGGCCGTGACCGTGCCTATCCTGCAGCAGGTTACCGGGGTGTAGCCACGGACGTACGCCGAGAGGAATCCTGCCCGGTACGCATCGCCGGCACCGGTCGGATCCTCGAGTTTGACCGGGACTACCGGCACGAAATGTTCCACACCTTTGGTATAGAGCGTGCTCCCGTCACCGCTCATGGTGAAGATTGCGGTGTCCACCTGGCTGATCAGCGCCTGCCGGGTGATACCCAGCGTCTCGCACATCTGCTTTACCTCATGCTGGTTGGCAAAGAGGACGTCAATATTTGCGATGATCGTTTCGAGCTGCTCTTTTGAATAATAGAAGACATCCTGCCCGGGATCGAACGAGGCGAACTCGCTCCGCTCCGCGATACGGCAGTTGAAATTGGGATCCGCCGTGGCCATATGCACGAACGGGAGCGAAGGTGCATCCGAATAGGCGAATGCCTTTGAAGCACCCCACTCGAAAAAGGTCATCTGGTCACCGTCATCATCGGTGAACATGAACGCGGTCGGGGTATGGGTTCCCGGCACAACGAAAAACTGCTGCCCGATTCCCAGCTTCTGCATCCAGCGTTCATAATCGCTTCCAACAAAATCATCGCCAATGCAGGAGACGAGCGTTACCTGTTCACCCAGTGTCGCGATTCCCGCTGCAATGTTTGCCGCACCGCCGCCAAAATAGATCTGCCGGTCAGAGATATGGGTCGAGCAGTTCTTTTCCGGGAGATGGCCTACCCGTGAGATGTGGTCGATGGCCGTGTGACCGACAATATGGATCATTGTTCCTGCACGTCCAGGAGTTTTAAGGGGATATCCCGCAGGGCTTTTCCAATGGTCTGCTTGGCGATCCGGCCGGCATGCTCGGCAGTCTCGGCGCGGAAGACTTTCATCTCCAGCACGAGCCCGACTAATGCGGTATCTGCCACAACAATGGCGCTAGAGAGCGTCTCTTCACAGTAAGGGCAGGCCAGGAAACCCGCCTCAACTTCAACAAACTTGGCCTGGGGATTCAGGCGCTTTCCCGCTTCACTGATGGCAATCCCGATAGCATCATCCAGTGTTTTGACATCGCGAACGAGCCATGCGGATTCTATTGTAACAACATAATCTGGCATTTTTTCTCACCATTACCATGTATTCAGGTGCACGTGTTCTCCCTCGGCCATGCGCCCGGTGAGTTGCACCGGGGGCTGTCCTTTGCCCACTGCAAGCAGCGAGACCGGACGGATATGCGGGGGGAGGGAGAGGACTTCGCGCACTGCCTCATCATCGAAAGCGCCGGTCCAGCAGGACTGGAGGCGGCGTGCATGGGCTGCAAGCATCATGTACGTGCAGGCAATGGATGCATCTTCCAGCCCGTACAGGATTCCGCGATCCCCGTAGCGGGACATTGCGCGGACATAATTTGCGCATACGACAAAGATCGCGGGTGCTTTTTCTATGTGCGCCTGGTCAAGTGCAGCCTCGGCAAGCGCGATGCGGGTGCCTTCATCCGTAACAACCACGACATCCCAGGATTCAAGGTTGCCAGCACTTGGCGCGGTACCTGCACAGGTCACGATATAATCGATATCATCCTGGGACAGCGGAGTACCATCGTACTCGCGCACCGAAGAGCGGCTGGTTAAAAATCCCAGAAATTCAGAGGAGTCCATGTTCCGATAATACCTGCCATGCTTCCTGTGCGGGTGTGGTGGATGCACTGATCGCTACAGCGACTTTCTGCGATGCCCCATCGAACTGGTTGCTCTCAAGAAGCGAGATCGCTTCAGAAAGAGCATTGATGGCTTTTGAGAACTCGGTCTGCCCGGTGCTCTTGAATGCAAACTGGAGTTCGTTCCGGGTTGCCTCCATCATCATGAGAAGCATGCGCCGTCCCCCGGCACGTTCCTGTTCTGAAAACCCGGTCAGCGCAATGCAGAACTGGGATATCAGGATCAGTTCGGATTTCGCCTTCTCTCCGAACTGGAAACTTCTGACTGCAGTCTTGAGATCCATACTCACCATAGTTGTTGTGGATAAAAGATAGTTATCCTTGACGCCTACAAAATCTCAAAAAAACAAATCAAAAAACCTGGTTGGGTGGATCGAAATGTCCACCCATGAAGGGCGTATTATTTTAATCAGATTACCGGGCAGACTTTGCCTTTGCACCGAGCGCGGACACCTTGGGCCTGCTCATGCGTCTGCGGATCATCGGGTTTGCCGTGGACTCGTTCAGACCGGAGCCGCCGGACCTGTCGCCCCTGCTGCCTCCGCGCCTGCCACCCTTGCTTCCGCCGCGTTTGCCGCCGCGCCCCTGTAAGGCTTCAGCAGCTGCATCGATCTGCTTGACGTTTGCGCCTGCTTTGAACCGCTGGTTCGGGCCGGGAGTCTTTGCCAGACCTTCCTTCTTCGGGACGAGCCTGATCTTACCTTTTACTCCCTTAACCTGTGCCCATATTGTTGTTCCTGTTTTGCCCATAGTTAAACTCCTTATCTAATTCTGTCCCACCACTCATAAAGGTTCGCGCCTGCATACCCGGCCCTGCGAAACAGGAAGGCGGTTACCCGTTCTTTCCGGTAACTGCTGCATCGATCTCTTTTCGTAGGATCTCGCTGACCAGCTTCCCGTCAACCGAGCCCCGGACCTCTTCCATAACAAGTCCCATGAGGGGCCCGAGTGCTGCCCTGCCCTTCTCTCTGACAAAGTCCGAGCGGCTGGCGATGATTGCTCTCACGACGTTCTCGAGCTCTGCGCGCGAGATGACCGGGGCGAGCTCTGCGAGGGCTGCCTCTACGGGATTGCCCCCTGCAATGCTGCGGAGGAGATCGGGGATTGCCTCTTTTGCCGCCCGGCCGTCTTCCACTGCATGCCAGATGGCGAGGTAACTCTCGTCCGATACTGCACGCACCTCAACCCCTTCGCGCCGGAGTTCGGTTGCAGTGGACAGGAGGGTGAATGCGGCCAGCTTGGGTTTGATCTTTTCCCCAACCGCCCGCTCGAACAGCGGCAGCTTATCGGAAGCAGCCAGCTGAAGGGCGTAGTTCAGGTCGATCGCATAATCCTTTGCATACCGTCCGGCCTTGTGCGTAAGCAGTTCCGGCACTACGACTGCCTTCCAACGTTCGTCACCGATAACGACCGGCAGGACATCCGTCTCCGGGTACATCCTGGCTGCGCCGGGCAGCGGGCGCATGTACGCACTGCTGCCTTCCTCCAGCATCTTCCGGGTCTCTTCCGGTACGGGATTATCCGAGAGTGCCATGCCCGCCCGGAGGATCACCTGGTTGAGTGCACATGATGCCTGCTTCTCGTTTGAACCGGAAACAAGAATTACACAGTCCTGCTCTTCTGCATGCATGTGGCAGCGCAGCATCGTGACTTCTTCTGCCGTGACGCCATAGGCTGGTAGTTCGTCGGTGTGGAAGATCCCGCCCACCCCGCATTTCTTGGCATAGTCCGACATCTCGCTGCCGAGACGCCGGCCCGGCTGGAGCTCGCGGCCGACAAGTCCGGCAAACCCCTTGAGGGTGATGGCAGAGATCCGCTTTGCTTTCTTAAGGACGGTTGATTTCGTGTCCCTGAACAGACCGGTCACATCCTGTGATGTTGCATGGGAGACCGATGCATTCCGCGTCCGCAGTTCATCGCGGATGGCAAGGAGAGTCTGCTGCCTCTGAACCTCACGCTTCACGACCTCTGCTATGAGATCGAGTTCCTGCACACCTTTGATCTCGACCCGGGCTCCGCTCGCGATAGAGATGTTCACATCCTGCCGGATCGTGCCGATCCCGCGCTTGACCTTTCCCGTGGAGCGCAGTACCATGCCAATATACTCGGCCATCTTCTGCACCTCTTCGGGGGTGTGCATA
This sequence comes from Methanomicrobiales archaeon, assembly GCA_025358115.1. Classification (GTDB taxonomy): domain Archaea; phylum Halobacteriota; class Methanomicrobia; order Methanomicrobiales; family Methanospirillaceae; genus Methanoregula. The sequence continues at coordinate 20,494 of JANYKQ010000055.1, forward strand.
CAGGGCGAGGTGGTGATCTCGATCAAGGGAATACCAAGCCGGTCGAGCGAGAAGTGATCGTCTTTCACCCGCTGGGCTGCCTCCTCTTCAAGGCAGATAGTCTCGATCTCCCCTCCGTTCGGGAGCGCTCCCCTGACTGCGACCAGAGCCGTGCGCTGGAACCCGCTCGTGTTCGAACCGTCGATGACCAGCTTGCGCATCACGTGAACCTGCGGGATCGGCGTCATGCCAAACATCTTCCCTATGGTCAGGCAGACCGAGAGGGCTTCATTGTTGAGCGGTGCCGGGGGTTCCTCATCATTCTCGACAAGGCAGGTGGTGTCGTACGTATAGTACAGGAACTTCCGGTCGCGCTTCATCTCTTCTTTTGCTGCCCGGTCGATCTCGCCCATCTCGCTCTCGGTAGCTCTCAGGTACCGGAAAAATTCCCCGCTGTGCTCCTCGACTTCGCGGAGTTTGGTCGGGCAGTAGCAGAACAGTTTCTCCTTAGTGTCCAGCTGCTGGTGAATTTCGATGCCGGCAACCAGTCCCAGCGTCTTATAATCCATGAGCGGACCTCCGGTTCAGTTCACCCTTGAGATCGGTCTGCATCATCGCAGCCGCTCTTGTCGTGTCCTTCTCATTGCCCAGCACCCACATCAGTTTCACGAGTGCCACCTCCGGAAGCATATCGCCGCCTTCTATGACTCCTGCGTTGAGGAGATCGCGACCGGTATCGTACACCCGGTCACAGACCCGGCCGTGCATGCACTGCGATGTCATAACAGCAACCGTGCCTGACTCGACGAGTTTCTCTATGGCCGGGATGAGCAGGGTACTGACGTGCCCGAGCCCGGTGCCGGAAAGTACGAGCCCCCGGTAGCCATCATAGGCCCGTAAGATATCCGGGGACATGCCCGGGTAGAACTGCAGGAGGGCGCAGTGAGGTTCGAGCGTATCGTGAAGTGCGGGTTTATGGGTTCCGCGCCGGACTGCATCCGGTGTGAGGGTTACAGTGCGGGACGGGTACGCAACCGAGCCGATGGCCGGCAGGCCAACGCTCTGGAAGGCGTCCCGACGGGAGGTGTGCATCTTGCGCACCCGGGTGCCCCGGTGGACTGCGCAGGTGTCATCGTTGGTAGTCGCATGCATGACGACAGCAACTTCACCGAGATCACTTGTTGCTGCTGCGGCTGCACAGACAGCATTCATCGCATTGTCGCTGGATGGCCGGTCCGCGGAACGCTGCGAACCGACAAAGATGATGGGCACGGGGGTATCGAGCATGAAGCTGATCGCAGCGGCACTGTACGCCATCGTATCGGTGCCGTGCGTGACCATGATCCCTTTTGCCCCATTCTTAATCTCCGTGTATATCGCCCGGGCAAGTTCCTGCCAGATCGCCGGCGTCATGTTCTCGGAAAGGATGGCCGCGAGCGGGAGGGTGCGGTAATTGGCAATCTGTGCCAGTTCCGGGATAGCCGTCAGGATATCGCTGGCATCGAACTGGCTGCTGACCGAGCCGGTCCGGTAATCGATCCGGCTCGCAATGGTCCCGCCGGTCGAGATGATCGAGAGATCCGGCAGCCCGGCCGTCTTGTTCACCTCGCGGGTTCGCGGGGGGGTGGGGACCGACGGTTCGATAAAGGTACAGGATGCCGGGTGGACGCCGATATTATACCCCGAACTGAGTTTTATCACGGCCATGCCATCCCGGCTGGTGATGAAAATTCCCTTGTGGGTCTTGCCCCCGTATTCGCACGACACCAGGTCGCCGGATTTCATAGCGGTAGTTATGCTACCAGCCTCCGTGCGTCGGATATGAGTTCATCCTTTGCTGTGGCCAGTTTTGCCAGCCGCCCGTCAACCAGCGCGGAGTCCTTGTCAAGGTGTTTCCGGCATTCCTCAAGGGCGATCTTCGTTGCAAAGGGAGCCGGGCCCCCGGGTGCCCTGCGCAGGGCAACCGAGTGGACTGCATCAAGTGCCTCATCGATCTTTGCCTGGGTGAGTCCCTTTGCTGAGAGGGACATGCCGGCATTGAGTTCCTGCGCTGCCGCATCAAGGGTGGCAAGAGAAAGGTCACCTTTCTGCACGGCCCGACCGACAATGTTATGGGCGGTGCGGAACGGCAGGCCATAGTTCCTCACCAGCGTGTCAGCGAGTTCGGTTGCCGTGGAAAATCCTTTGGCCGCCTCTTCCTTCATCCGCTCCGTATCGAATGTCGCACTCGCGAGCATATCGATGAGCAGGCGCAGGCAGGCCTTGGTGTCGTGCATGCCCCTCCAGATATTGGGGGTGAGCTCCTGGAGGTCGCGGTTGTAACTCATGGGGAGTCCCTTGACCGTCATCATGGCAGCCGAGTACGCGCCGAAGACCGAGCCGGTTTTGGCCCGCATGATCTCGGCGGTGTCCGGATTCTTCTTCTGGGGCATGATCGATGAGGTGGAGCAGAAGGCATCGTCCAGCGAGACAAACTTCACAAACGAGGTACTCCAGATGATCAGTTCCTCGCAGAGCCGGCTCGTGTTGGCCATCAGGATCGAGAGGTCCGCAAGCACTTCGAGGGCGAAGTCGCGTCCTGCCACTGCGTCCATCGTGTTGGTCACGAGCCCGTCAAACCCGAGCTGGCGTGAAGTAAGTTCGCGGTTGATAGGGTAACCGGTTGATGCAAAGGCGGCTGCACCGAGCGGGGAGAGGTTCACCCGAACATAGGCATCCCGGAGCCGGTCGAAGTCCCGCGAGTACATCTGCTCGTACGCAAGGAGGTGGTGGGCGAGCGTGGTGGGCTGGGCATGCTGGAGGTGGGTAAAACCAGGCATGACCGTCTCCATATGTTTCTCGGAAAGGGCAACGAGCACTTCGCGCACTTTGATAAGTGCTGCCATCTGCTTGAGGAGATCATCGCGCAGTTTGATCCGGATGCAGGTGGCAACCTCGTCATTGCGGGATCTTCCCATGTGCATGCGCCCGCCGACATCTACGCCAACGGACTCGATCAGCATTGCTTCGATCCCGGCATGCACATCCTCGAACCGGTCATCGAAGACCTCTTCGGGAATTCCCTCATCGAACAACTTGAGCAGCGCTGGAATGAGCTGCCGGGTAATATCACGTTCAATGATCTTCTGCTTGTCCAGCATCAGTACATGAGCGATATCCACGAGCACATCTGCATCGGCAATGCAGCGGTCGGCATGCATAGAGGAGAGAAAGCGCATCATCTCTCCGGTCCTCTCTCCTGAAAGGCGCCCCAGTCTTACAACATCGGTTCGCATCCGTTTACCCCACCAGTTAGTACTCTTCTTTTTGGTGGCGGACTGATTAAATCCACGCCTTTTTGGCTGCAAGTTCGATCGCGGCCTGCACGGATTCTTTGGGAATGATAGTCGCGACCGGCACCCGGACGATCTGTTCGATCACGCTGGATACAATGGGTGCGCAGACAATTGCACTCGCCCCCTCACGCTCAGCCCGGACTGCCGCAACAATGGCATCCTCCATCGTGTGCACCGGATACTCCCGCACCCGGATACGCTGCCCTTCGACATCTGTCATCCGCTCCTCAACACATTCAAGCACGGAACGGGCCGCGATCAATCCGATGAAGGCTTCATCACCCACATGATATTCAAGGCGCAGGGCGCGGACAATCTCCCGCAGGGTGGAAAGATTGGGAGAGCGTTTCCCATGCATGATCTTATAGAGCGAACTCTGCGCGATCCCGCTCTTTTCCGACAGTTCACGAACACTGATACGCAGATCGGATTTGAGAAGATCATTGAGCGTGGTCACGAACTCTTCATCTGAGATCAGTGCTGCGCGCATGAGCCGATCAATTGGACCTATTTGTATCATATAACAGATACAATCAGGTTAATTATTTTTAAATATTCCTGAATTGTCCAAAATTTCCTGGAAAAAGACAGCCTGTTTGTGGGCAGTTGTCGCTATAATGTGACCCTAAAGTAAATTTTTTGTAAAAAAATACTACAAAAGAAGAGAGATTATGTCTCAATAGTGCTCTTTTTATTATCGACAGAATAACACTCCCTCATGAAACAGATGAGGATTACGGTAATTGCGCTCATCGCCATTGCCCTATTATTGATCACAGCCGGCTGCACGCAGCCTGCGGGAACAACCCCGGCTACAACGGTTGTCCCCACGACTTCAGCCTCACCGATCAAGGAACTCCGGATCGGGTACCAGCCCAGCACCCATCAGATGGCGGAGATTACTGCTATGAACAAAGGCTGGTGGCAGCAGGATCTTGCACCTCTTGGTGTCGAGAATGTCAGTGACAAGGTCTTCCCCTCAGGTCCTCCTGAAATGGCGGCCATGCTTGCAGGGGATATCGATATTGCCTATGTCGGGGCAGCACCGGTCCTGAGCGCAGTAAGCACCGGGCTCGATGCAAAGATAATTGCCGGGGTCAACACCCAGGGTTCAGATCTCGTAGTCAGGAACGATCTCAATTATACGGGCCCGCAGAGCCTTAAAGGGCTGACAATCGCCACATTCCCCGCAGGTTCCATCCAGGATACCGTGCTGCGCAACTGGCTCAAGCAGAACAATATTACACCGGATACCGATGTTGCCATCAAGGGAATGAGTCCCGGTGATGCGGTCATAGCGATAACGGCCGGCAAAGTTGACGGCATCTTCCTGCCGACACCCTCCCCCAGTGTTGTTGTCAACCAGGGCAAGGGGAAGATCGTAGTCCACTCCGGCGAGATGTACCCCCACCACACCTGCTGTGTTCTCGTTGTCAGCGGCAAACTGATCCGGGAGCACCCGGAGATTGTCCGCCAGATCATCCTGACGAACGACAAGGCAGTTGCATTCAACAAGCAGAATCCTGATGATGCGGCAGCAATCTATGCAAACAAGACCGGTTCGAAACTCGAAGATGTCAAGGCCTCATTAAAGGAATGGGACGGCGACTGGGCATCGGATCCGAATATCATCATCAACCCGGTCCTTGACTACGCCAAGATCCAGTACGACCTCGGCTACATCAAGAAACCCTTAACCCAGGCAGATCTCTTCGACCTCGAGTTCTACAAGAAGAACTAAAGTAATCCCGGACCAACTCTTTTTTTTGTTTTCGCTTCTATTGTTGTACAGAATACAGACATCCAGGTACTGGCAGGTAATGGCAGAGCCCTGTGGCTCTCGTGCACCAGCCAGTTCCTGGCAAAACAATGGTGAACAGGCATGGGGAACCCGGTACGGAAGAATAAGGACAGGTGGCTTGGCCCCCTTGCGATCGTACTGGCGCTTACCCTCTGGGAGTGCTATGCGATCCTGGTTGTCAAAAACTCCTTCCTCCTCCCCACCCCGCCGGATGTTCTCTCTGCATTCCTTGAACTGAGCCAGAAGGGGATACTGCTTCTTGATTTCCAGGTGAGCATGCTTCACTTCGTTGTCGGGCTTGGGGCTGCGCTTCTCATCGGCATCCCGATAGGCATTGCCATGGGCTGGAACGTGAAGATCAATGCCTTCATGGACCCTATCATCGAGCTCCTGCGCCCGATCCCCCCGCTTGCCTGGATCCCGTTTGCCATCATCTGGTTCGGGTTCACGACCGTTTCTGCCGGGTTTGTCATCTTCGTAGGCGCAGTCTTTCCCATCCTCATCAATACCTACGGCGGCTTCCGGAGCGTGCCCCGGATCTTTGTCGAGGCCGGCAGGATGCTCGGGTGCACGAAAAACCGCGACCTTATCCGCTATATCGCATTCCCTTCTGCCCTTCCGTCAATGGTATCCGGGATCCGGGTGGCAACCGGTGTTGCCTGGATGTGCCTGGTTGCGGCAGAACTCTTCGGGGTCTCGAATAACGGCCTTGGCAAGAACCTCTGGTTCTATTACAACCTGCACCGGATGGACTGCGTGATCGTGTACATGATCATCCTGGGCCTGATCGGCCTTGCGATCGATATGGCCTTCCGGTATTATATTGACCGGTATTTCCTGAAGTGGCGGACCGGGGAGGTGGCATAATATGGGAAACCTCGAGATCCGTGACCTGAGCCAATCGTTCCCCCGCGAGGACGGGACCGAACTGACGGTCCTCGATCACCTGAACATTGATGTACAGGACAAGGAATTTGTCTGTATTCTCGGATCCTCCGGGTGCGGGAAGACAACCCTGCTGCGCCTGATCGCCGGGCTGGATACAGCCCGCGCCGGGAGCATCCTCCTTGACGGGGAAGAGATGAAAGGTCCGAGCTCGAAGGTGGGATTTGTCTTCCAGGAATACTCGCTCTTCCCCTGGCGCAGCGTGATTGATAATATCGCGTTCGGCCTCGAGATGAAAGGAATCGGCCGGGAGGAGCGGTACCGTATCGCGGAGCGCTATCTTGAACTGGTGAACCTCACCGCGTTCAGGACGAATTACCCCTCGGAATTATCCGGGGGTATGCGCCAGCGGGTCGCAGTTGCGCGGGCCCTGGCGCTTGATCCGGTGCTGCTCCTGATGGATGAGCCGTTTGGTGCGCTGGATGCCCAGACCCGTAATATGCTCCAGACCGAGCTGCTCGATATCTGGGAGAAGACAAAAAAGACGATCATCTTCATCACCCACAGCGTGGATGAGGCGGTCTTCCTCTCGGACCGGATTATCGTGCTCACCCCCCGGCCCGGCATGGTCTGCCATTTTGTGACCATTGACCAGCCCCGGCCCCGCGATCGTACCAGTACAGAGTTTGCCCAGGTCAGGCGGCATGTGCTGGATCTTATAAACCAGAAATGTTCAATCCAGTAAAGTTTATTACGCCACATCTCCATTTTATACAAGCAGTTTGTGAAGCGTAATGGTATTTTCATCCGATCGCTTATGGATGAAGATACCCGCTTTTTGCATTATACTATAGGAGTAGGACGCGATGGTTAGAAAACCGGCAAAGATGTACAGGAACATTTCCAAGAAGGCCTATACACGGCGTAAATATATGGGCGGTGTTCCGGGTAGCAAGATTGTTCAGTTCGAGATGGGAAACCTCTCGCAGGAAT
>JANYKQ010000088.1 GCA_025358115.1 Methanomicrobiales archaeon
CGACGGGAGGAAGAACTGCCGGAACCCGAACTCCGGGGGGCGTCTCACTACTTCTGCCATCCCCTCGAACCCGATGACATGGTAGGCCTGCACATCTTTCCCCCCGTTCTTCCGTGCCTCGTGGGGCCCGACCGTGTGGCAGGTGAGAACACCGGTCACCGTGTTTGCCTCGATCACGCGGAGCACATGCTGTACCGGGCAACCCTGCCCCATGGGCCGGCCGATCACGATATCCCCCGGCACAATCTCCCACCGTTCAACCAGGTCAGCCCGGAACGGGAGGATGATCTTCCGTGCAGATGGTTCACCGGGAAGAGGCCCTATGATGAAATCATAGGCTCTCCCGCACACGTCAGTTGCGGGGGGAACGGGTTTATCAACGACCCCCATTGGGGTTGAGGTACCATAAAACGGGCAGTCTGTCCGGGCCTTTGTTCCCTCCTCCACCAGGACAACGAAATCCCCGCAGCATCTCGCACCGCACGCACCGCAGTCTTTCCCGGGCGGTTGCCAGTCATCCATCTCCTAGTCACCCCGGAAGATGTCGTCAGCCCCGTCCAGTTTCCTGACCACACCGAAATGGTTCTGCCAGCCGATCTCCCGTTTACCCACGCAGATGGTGCAGACCCCAAGCGGGGGGATGCCCCGCAGCAGGATGGTAGCGGGATCAGTGATCTCTGCCTGCTGGTCTATAGCCCGCATCAGGAAGCGGAGCCCGGTTCCCTGTATGGCATTGGTCTCGATGATATCAATTGCCGGGGCAACCTCCTTGGTCTTCTCGCGGAACACTTCCTTTTCCGACTGGGAGACCAGATCCGTTTTGGTGATCACCGCAACATCGGCAAGCGAGATCATAGGGCCCATCTTTAACGGAGAATTCATGCCGCTGACCGCAGAGAGGACGACAATTCCCAGGGACTGGGTGACATAGGGGGAGCACCGGAGGCAGAGCCCGGCACTTTCCACGATAAAAATATCCGTCCCGAGACCTTCGGCCCACGCGATGGCATCTTTCAGGACCATGACTCCCGTGTGGTCGGGGCACAGGTCACCGGAATAGATCTTGCGGGCGGGAATATGGAACTCTTCCCGGAGTTCCTCATCTTCAAATGCCCTGACCACATCGATCTTCAAAAAAGCGCACTTCTTCTTGCCGAGGAAATGCCGGATGATCTGGCGGGTTACTGCGGTCTTGCCGGCACTCGGGGGCCCGGCAATGATGATGAGTTTCATACGGTAAACCCCTTCTCGGTAAGGAGTTCCCCGGCGCGAATCCGCTCCCGGAAGCGGCAGAGCGTGAGGTCCATGCGGGCCACCATCTCCCGTATATGAAACTCCCGGCCATCCGGTTCGAGAATTTTCTCCACACCCCCGTGGCGCATAACCAGCCGGCGGTCGGACAACAGCGAGACCAGCGGATCATGGGTGACAAAGATCACCGATTTGCAGTGCTCTTTCAGGACCTCGATCACCTTCTCCCGGAAAATTCCCGCATTTTCCACTTCGTCCAGCAGGATCAGGGGCGCATTGCTGATCAGGATCGCATCGGCCACCATGAGCGAACGGGTCTGGCCCCCGGAGAGTGCCGTGATCCGGCAACCGGGGTGTATCTGTTCCCCGGTGAACTGGTTGGCAAGATCAATAGTCTCGGCAACGATCGCTGAACCGCTCATCTTCCGTGCCCGGACATGCATGGCAAGGAAAGCTTCAACCGACATATCGGCCAGGCACTTGGTATTCTGGGTGATAAGGGCAATGGGTTTTTTTGATGGGTCCCGGATGAACTCTTCTGCGGGGATTTCACCGTTCACCAGCACTGTTCTCCCGGTTGAGGTATCATTGCAGGCAAACACTTCGATATCGTTGATGAATGCGGTCTTTCCCGAGCCGGTCGGACCGACAATGGACAGCGTATCTCCGGGACGGATAACGATGCGGTCGAAGGATTCCGGGTTCCCGTGCTTATCGTGGCCGGGCAGAATGGTAATCTCGCTGATGGCTCCGGAGCTCATGACAAGCAGAAGGAACCATGGGTGGAAATAGATTGCCATTAATTTCAGGTTTTTTAATCTTAAAAGGAAAGATTTTATTTTTTATTACTACTATGATAATATAATGTTTTCAAAAAAGGTATTTGAAGTGGATTTCCGGACTGCGCTGGAAGAGGAACTCGCCCGCAGGAACATGACCATAAAAGAGCTTGCCGATAAGGCCGGGATCCCTGCAGCCACGCTCTACAAGATCACATCCGGTGAAGGAGATGTCCGCCTCTCGACGGTCAAAAAGATTGTCCAGGTACTTGAACCTAAGCTACCGGTCTTCATTGCTGTCATAGCTGCAAAATTTCTTCTCGATGAGATTGAAGGACAGGTAATCTGCATAAAAGGCCAGACATATTCCCTGCGGGGATATACGGCAAACTCTATCGAAGAGTGCATCATCGCTGCCGTCATGTCGGAAAAAGACGGGGCGGCCGGGATCATCTGTGCACCCATCCTGGCATCGATGATAGAAAAGATAGTCGATGTCCCGGTAGCCATCATGAAGCCAAAAGCCGGCACCGTGCTCGATGCACTCGATGTTATTGCGCGAAGAATCTGATTCCCATAATTCCGCTCATAAGTAAAACGGGAAATCAATTTTCATCTCATTTTCTTCCGGTAAATCCCGACATTCAGGCAGAGCAAGAAAAAAGGTTATTCATTGCATTGCTTTACCGCTCCCGGCATGCAGGGAATACCGAAACGGATGCAAAGATATTGTGGGTGAGATGAATGTGGCATCCACCACTTCCTCTTTTGCAGCCATGACTGCCTTTGCCATCGGCTATCGGTCCAGCCTTCATTCCGGAGATTTCAGGATCGATGCAAGCGTATCCAGCTGCGAGACATGCACTAATGCAAATACTTCATCGTCCGGGACAAGAACTGTATCTCCCCGCGGAATGAGCAGGTTACCGTCACGGATGACCGCAGTCAGTACACATTCTTTGGGCAAGTTAAGATCCCTAACAGCTTTGCCGGCCGCAACCGATCGCGGATCAACCTTGTTTTCAACCAGCGAGTACTGCCCTCTCCGGAGTTTCAGGAGCGTCATCACATCTCCGAGCGACATCTCCTCAGCTATAAGGTGAGCCATCAGGTCTGCCTGGTTCAGCGGCACATCGACACCCATCTCCGGAGTGAACAGCCAGGCATTCTTCGGCGTATTCACCCGCGCAATCGTCCGCTTGACATTGAACTCGAAGCGGGCGAGGCTGGTGATCACCAGGTTTGTTTCATCCGTCCGGGTGACTGCTGCAACCACATCCACATCCCGGATGCCCGCAGATTCAAGCACATTCGGATCCGTGCCGCTGCCAAACACGACAACTTCTGCAGGCAGCTCCCGGGCAGATCTCTCGAACTCTTCCCGGGTTCCTTCGATCACTTTTACCTTATGTCCGTCCGCAAGCAGAATCTGTGCCAGGTAAGTCCCGACCTTGCCACCCCCGACGATCATCACATGCATGGTCATACCCCTTCCTCCACCGGCATCATGCCAGCCCCATCAATACTTTCAGGTGGTCAATTGAGGCAGAAGCAACAGCGATATGGATCATATCACCGGGCTGAAAGATCGTGCCTGGGGTAGGTACAAAGGTCCTGCCACCCCGGGTGATGGCTGTCACCTGGATCTGCCCGGCCACGGTGAGATCGTTCACCATCCTTCCTTCGAGCAGGGGCGGGATCTCTGACTCAACAATTCCCACTCCGCCGCTTCCCAGCGAGTGAACAATATCCAGACGGGAGAACGTGAGGAGTTCGGCAAAGCGCTGTATACCAAGACTGACCGGAGAGACCGTCTGGACGCCAAGACGCCGGTAGATCTCCGATTTGCGGGGATCGTGCATGCGGGCAACTACCTTGGGGACTTTGAACACCTCTTTGGCCAGCCGCGCAACCACGAGATTGATGTTGTCATTCGGGGTCAGGGCAGCAAGACAGTCCGCCCGCTCTATCCCGGCCTGGACGAGAGCATCCCGGTCGAGAGCATCTCCGGGTATGGTCTCGCCCCGGAAAGCAGGTCCGAGGAGTTCGAACGCGGACGGGTCGTTATCTATCACCGTTACACTATGATCGGACGTTTTCAGGTACCGGGCAAGCCCCGTACCCATCCGCCCGCAGCCAATAATTATCATTTTCATATACTGTCACCCACATGTATTTTTTTTGCTAGTCTGCTCTCATTCCACCGGACAATGCCCTTTCTGCATTCTTCTGCTATCAGCAGCGCCGGCGCCCATGCCAGCAGGAACAGCCAGTATTCCGGGGGAAATGCGGCTGTGCCAAAAACTTCCTGGAGAACCGGGACATACACGATCAATGATATCACCACGAGTTCAGTGGCAATACCCACCCAGATGAACCGGTTTGAGAAGAGGCCAATCTCAAAGATCGATCTGCGTTCCGTCCTCTGGGCAAGTACGTTGCCGATCTGCGTTGTCACGACTGCCGCGAGTGCCATCGCGGTTGCAGAAAGGTAGAGCGTACCACTGGCAGGAAGATTGAGGAACTCCCCCCAGTACCCGTTGGTCCAGTAAACAAAGAAGAAGGCCGACATTGCAGCAATACTCTGGATCGGGCCGAGCCACAGGTATGCCCGGGTCAGGAGGGCAGGCGTAATCACATGCTCCTTTAAATCCCGGGGTGGTTTGTCCATCACACCCGGTTCCGGGCGTTCGGCTCCCAGGGCAAGGGCCGGCACCAGGTCCGTGCCAAGATCGATAGAGAGGATCTGCATGACGTTGAGGGCGAGCGGGATCTGTCCCCGCGAGAAGGCAAAGAGAATGAAGGGCACCGCCTCAGGAGTGTTGCTGGTAAAGATATAGGTAGTGAATTTTTTGATGTTCGCATAGACGGCCCGGCCTTCTTCTACAGCATTGACAATGGAGGCAAAGTTGTCGTCGGTCAGTACCATATCGGCAGCTTCCTTTGCCACATCAGTACCGGCAATGCCCATGGCAACCCCGATATCGGCTTTTTTGAGTGCAGGAGCATCGTTAACCCCGTCACCGGTGACGGCAACAACATGCCCCATCTCCTGCAGGGTACTGACCACCCGGAGTTTGTGTTCCGGGGCAACCCGGGCAAAGATGACCTCTTCTTTGAATATCTCCTGTAATTCCCCATCCTCCATCTGATCAAGATCGGCACCGGTAACGATCCGTGGATGGTCAACCGTGACGATCCCGATCCGCCGTGCAATACTTTCAGCAGTCAGCCCGTAATCCCCGGTGATCATGATCACCCGGATACTGGCATGATGGCATTTTCCAATCGCCTCTGCCACTTCCGGGCGTGGAGGATCCATCATGGCAATGAGCCCGAGGAAGATCAGATCGCGTTCCACCGTATCGGAAGAATAAGAGGTAACCGAATCGGGAAGAGTACGCATGGCAACCGCGAGCACCCGCAGCCCGGTCCGGGCATACTCATCATTCACACCCATAATCTCTGTCCGGAGATTGTCGTCCATTGCCTGCTCAGTTTCGCCGGCCTGAAACGATCGGCAGAGCGCGAGCACCTCTTTGGGAGCTCCCTTGAGATAGACGATCCGCACCGAACCGGACTGGTGAACAGTGCTCATCAGTTTCCGGCGCGAATCAAAAGCCAGCTCACGCACCCGCGGGGTTTTTGAGAGTTCTGCCTCCGGATCAATCCCTGCTTTCAGGACCACCACTTTGAGGGCTGCTTCTGTCGGGTCACCGATAATATTCCATGAAGGGGATTTCTCATCCGGTGGCAGCAGTCGTGCATTATTGCAAAGAGCAGTGGCAATGAGCAGGGATTTCAGATCGCGGGCAACAGCGGGCGGAACCGGCTGCTCATATTCCCTGATCGTCCCTTCCGGCACATAACCAACGCCGGTCACCGTGAGACTCCGGTGGGCAACCCAGAGATTCTTTACCGTCATCTCGTTCTGGGTAAGGGTGCCGGTCTTGTCCGTGCAGATCACGGATGTGCAGCCCAGAGTCTCAACTGCCGATAGCCGTTTTATTAAGGCATGTCTCCCCGCCATCCGCTGCGAGCCCCGGGCCAGGGCCAGGGTAACGGTCGGCAGCAGTCCTTCCGGAACAAAAGCAACGATCATACCCAGCCCGAAGATGAAACTCTCCGCAAGGGTCACGCCGGTCAGGGTCACCATCAGCACAAAGAAGAGCAGGCCTATACCAATCGCAATAAACGTGACCACCCGCGTTACATGGTTGAGTTCTTTCTGCAACGGGCTCTGTTCCTCTTCAAGCGTCTGGGTCAGGTGAGCGATCTTGCCAAACTCACTCTCCATGCCGGTGGCAAAGACCACTGCCTTTCCCGTGCCGGAGACCACATTGGTGCCGGCAAAAACCAGATTGGGAAGTTCGATGCGGGATAGTCCGGGCTGCAATATGATCTCGGAGGTCTTGTGAACCGGCCGGGATTCCCCGGTGAGGGTAGACTGGTCGGCTTTCAGGTCAGCCTCCTGCACCAGGCGGGCATCCGCAGATATGTGATCGCCTTCGGAGAGCAGCATCACATCGCCCGGGACAAGTCCTTCCGAGAGGATCTGCTGCTCATGACCCTCCCGTATGACCCTGACATGGTGCGGGAGGAATTTGAGCAGCGCCTCGGTTGCCTTCTCGGCACGGTACTCCTGCCAGAAGGAAAAGAGGCCATTGATCACGTTGACCATCCAGACCGCAATACCCAGCTGGGGCATCTGGGCAATGAAGGCAACAATACCTCCTGTCCAGAGGAGGATGGCCATTAAGTGGGTAAAATTTTTAAAAAATTTTATGTACAGGGGTTTTCCCTTGATCTTCTGCAATGTATTGGGCCCGAACCGGTCCAGGTTTTCAGCGGCCTGTGCAGCTGTAAGACCTTCGGGTCGGGTGACAAGAGCCAGGAAGACATCGGCAACCGGCAGGGTATGGATAATACGTATAAGGTTTGTTAGTGCGGGAATATCGGTATCTCCGGCCATATCGGATCCCCTGCCAGGAGGCGAGGTGGATAGCGGGTCCACGTACCCGGTTACCTGTAGCAAGACTACACGTCTCCCGATATATAAATGGAACTATTGCCCCATCCGGTTCGAAGATACAGGTAAGGAAGAAAAGACCGAACCGGTTTTCAGGATAGTGTAGTAAGACGAAAATCTCAGGAAATTCGAACGGTTATAAATGGAGGATGTTATTACGATGAGAGAAATACTTAAAACCATTTTTATCAAAACAAAACAGGAAAAACCTGACAATAGTAAAAAACTTCAACCGTGTCCCTTACCGTGACCATGTTCACCGGGCACCCACCGGCCACCATCACGGGTAAGTTCCTTCTTCCAGATCGGAACCCCTTTCTTGATCTCTTCGATGATATAGCGCGAGCCGGCATATGCATCGGGGCGGTGACCGGCACTCACGATGATGATGAGGATATTCTCGCCAACCGTCAGTCTCCCGATCCTATGGATGATGTCGACATGGAGAAGACCGAACTGATTTATTGCCTCTTTTGCAATCTTCTCCAACTCTTTTACTGCCACTTCCTCGTAGGCTTCGAGCTCCATCTCGGTGATCCCGTCGTCCCGGACAACTCCGTCAAAGACAACAACAGCCCCGGTGCCGTGCTTCTTTGCCGCTGCAATGAGAGCCCCTATATCTACATCATCAATCTGGATTGCGATCATGATATTCCTGAATTACCCGCCCGCAACCGGCGGGAAGACAGCGATCTCATCGCCATCGATGACCGGTGTCTTTGCTGCATCTGAAAGCTCAACCCGTTTGCCGTTCTTCATCAGGATGACAAACTCATGGAATGCACCCTTCTCATCAAAGACAGCTGCATAACCCGCAGGATTGTTCCGGGCTATGGACGTGATCAGAGGGGTAAACATTGTCCCGGGTGCTACCTCGGTCATGATATCAGTCCCGAGCAGTTCGCGGAACCGGGCAAAAAAACGGATCTTGACGGTCATTTCTTCTTCCTCGCCTGTTTTGTTGTTGTCATGCCACTGCACGCTTTGCAGGAGGGATTGCGTTCAACGCAGAGCTCTTCCGCATGGGTCTCCATCCCGTCCCAGATGAAGAGCCGGTTCGTCAGCAGTTCCCCGCTGCCAAGCAGGTATTTGATCACTTCATTTGCCTGGATAGTGCCGATGATGCCCGGCGTTACCCCAACCACCGGGAACACCTCTTTGGGCGGGGCCCTGGGAAAGATGCATTTCAGGCACGGTGTTATTCCGGGAATAATGGTGGTTGCCTGCCCATAGAATCCGCGGATACCCCCGTGGAAGAGCGGGATCTCCTTTGTAATCGCGACATCGTTGAGCAGGTACCGCGTCGGGTAGTTGTCCATCGCATCCACGATCCCATCGGCATTCCCGACCAGTTTTGCCGCGTTCGATTCCTCGATCTTCACATCGATCGCATTGATTGTGATATCCGGGTTGAGTTCCCGCAGTTTCTCTTCGGCTGATGCCGTCTTCTTCCTCCCGACATCCCGGTCGAAGTGGAGAATCTGGCGGTTCAGGTTCGTCTGGTCAACCACGTCCATATCGACAATGGTGATCGTTCCCACCCCGGCAACGGCAAGATAGATGGAGATCGGTGAGCCCAGTCCCCCGGCACCGGCAACAAAGATATGCGCCTTTTTGAGCCGCTCCTGGCCTTCCTCGCCAAAGAGCATCACCTGCCGCTTGTATCGCTCGAGTTCGCGTTCTGAAAACATTGATCACCAGACGGTTTCCGGATATCTCTTGATGCCGGCCCCTAATGCTGGCAGGTCATATCTTCGTGTTCATGCGAGTGGGGGTTCTTCTCCACCCAGGGTTCAAGCCCTTTCTTCACCCGGTAATCATTGATCGCCTTGTGAATCCCTTCCTCGGCCAGCACCGAGCAGTGCATCTTGATCGGGGGCAGACCTTCGAGTGCCTCGGCCACCGCTGCGTTCGAGACCTCCCAGGCCTCTTCGAGCGTCTTTCCCCGGACAAGTTCTGTTGCCATGCTGCTCGAAGCTATCGCAGCCCCGCAGCCGAACGTCTTGAACTTCGCGTCGGTGACGATGTTGTTCTCAATCTTTAAGAAGATCTTCATGATGTCCCCGCAGACGGGGTTTCCCACTTCCCCGATGCCGTCAGCATTCTCGATCTCGCCAACATTCCGGGGGTTCTTGAAATGGTCCATGACCTTGTCACTATACATTGCAACCTCCTTCCTTTCCGCTCTTTACATATAACGGGGACATGTCCCG